>MFNJ01000023.1 GCA_001782015.1 Candidatus Levybacteria bacterium RIFCSPHIGHO2_01_FULL_36_15 | reverse complement strand
TTTTAAAGTCAAAGCCGGTACCGGGAGCTTTAAACTGTTACATCAGCGGCAGATTTGATATTATGAGCCGCCTTGATGATGGGACATATACCGTAATCGACTTTAAAATAACTAATCCTACAGAGGAGCAGATGCACAAGTTTTCAAGCCAACTGCACGCTTACAAGTTTGCCCTTGAGAATCCGGCTACCGGAAAACCTCCCGTGAAAGTTTCAAAGCTTGGACTTGTAAGTATTTCGCCACGGTCTATAGAATATGCTGACGGGAAAATACTGTTCACAACTGTTCCACAGTATCATCCAATAGAAGAGAATATGAATAATTTTTATTCCCTGGTTAAAGAGATTTCAAGGGTGTTAAACGGGTCTTTGCCGACTCCCTCAGCAAACTGTAAGCTGTGTATATACAGAAACTCTTTTATGAATAAACCTTCCGTAACAGAAGACACCCTTCCTTTTTAAGACAGCAAGTGAACATGCCAGAAGATTGACTATTGCAGGTCTTATTATAAAAAAGAGCCAGGGTAAAGCCATACGTCATAAGCTGACTTCACGAGGCAATAATATTCTGACATTCTTAAGAACATTGGAATAAATTTTAATTTTGTCTTGATTATGGATGGAGTATGGTTCGATTTTGAATATAAATTCAATAATTTTCAAAAGAACTCTTTGATTGTGGTCTTTTCCATCTCCAATATTATTAAATTAATATAAAAGGTGGTTAGTGTTGCAGTCTGAAACTTTGTTATAATCAATTAATTAAAATATTAATGCTACGATGAATAGAAAAATAATTTTGGCATCGGAATCTGCAAACAGACGTAGTGTTTTGAATGCTTTAAATGTTATTTATGAAGCGCTTCCCGCCCGCATAGATGAAAAAACTATTAGAGATGAGGATTTGGTAAAACGGGCGGAAAAACTTGCTCGGGCAAAAGCAGAAAAACTCGCAAAAAAATATCCTGATGCAATTATTTTGGCAGGAGATTCATTCCCATTAAATAATGGCAAAGTGTTTGAGAAACCCTCAACTATTGAAGAAGCAAGGTTAATGTTGCGTCAGGAATCAGGCGGAAAAGGAAAATTCTATAACGGTTTTTGTTATATTGATAAGTTAAATAATATTAACTTTTCAACTACAGTTACTGTTGATTTTTCTCTGCGAACTTTTACGGATGATGAGATCGAAAGGTATATAGAAGTATTTCCTGTTCTTACCTGGTCGGGTGCATTATTTGTTGGAAATATATACGGAGCCGGTATGGTTAAGGAAATAAGTGGGTCATTTAGCGCTTTTATTTATGGACTTCCTATGGAACTTGTTATTGAATATCTGCGCAAATCCGGAATAGATATAAATCCGTAAGGAAAAACTTATTTTTTAGATCACACAATATACAAATTCTTGTGGGTTATATTTTGTTTTTATATTTTCCCAGGGATTTTTCTTAATACATTAAATATACTGTTGATTTCCGGTTCGTTTAGCCTGTCTTCGCAGACTTTGCATAAATGATGGTCTATTTTTGCTCTTAAATACAGAAAAACACCGCTGATTAAAACCGTACACTTTATGCACTTTCCCTCATGCATAATCTTATCAACATGTCTTAGATAATTTTGCCTTAGAAAGTGTTTGTTTGTTATGTTCTTATTATAACGTAAAATCGATTGAATAACCGGCGCAAAATTAGTAATAAGGGACGGTTTATGCTTTTGAAAATTCTTTGAATGTATAGAAGATAGTAAAACAAAAAAAAGAATGTTAGAATGAAATTACCGCCTTCCGAGTGGAACAGCTTATTTATACCTGCCTTTATCAAAAAATTATTTCCGCATAAATTAATGGGCAAAGTAGAATCTTTTAAATGTTCAAGAAGGACTTTCAATTATTTTGCCGCCTTGGCTGTTTCTTCATTGCTTGCTCCCCGAGTATCATACAGTGAACTACTTCCATCCAATAAAGAATCAGAAAATCCCGATAACTACAAAAAGGCTGTAAATTCTTATAACTCAATGATGAGAAATTTTGCGATGCCCGGAGGATTGTTCCGTGCAACTTATCCATTCAATATCGGAATACCGTCCCCCAACTGGGATTTTTCACAGGCGATGGCTGCGGTAATTGAGATGAACAGATTAACTTCTAACGTAAATCATCAGCATTTGCAGATGGTTAAAAAGGGTTTGGAAAAGTATTGGGATAGCAAGCCGGCTAAAGGTCTTCCTGCTTACAATTCCACGGTAAAATATCCGTTGATTGGTGATCCGGAAAAATATTTAGACGATGGAGCTTGGGATGGCTTAAACTTAGTCAGATTATTTGAATATACAGGCTACAAAGATGCGTTTCTTAGAGGACAAGAAGTTTTTGAATTTGCCTGCGCCAATTTTGATCAAGACTCTGAATGTATGCCCGGAGGTATACCATGGGTTCAGCAAACCGAATCCCAGAAGAACCATGACAGGAATACGGTGTCAAACGCTCCCAATGCGCAGCTTGGATTAAGGCTTTTTCAACTAACCGGAATTAAAAAATACTTTGGAGAAGCAAAAAAAATGTATGATTGGGTAAATAAGCATATGCATCATCCTGAAGAACCCTGGCTTTACAGGGACCATGTTGACGGGGAATGCGCTACAAAAGATACAATCTGGACTTACAATCAGGGATGTATGTCCGGTGCAGGCGCTTTGCTGTATAAAATTACGGAAGATCGTCAATATCTTGATCAATCCGAAACAACCGCCCAAGCGGCTTTGGACTATTTTGGAGAAAAAGAATTATTAAGCCAGCCTGCGCAGTTTAATCAAATATTTTTTAGAAATCTGCTTTTTTTATCCTCAGTCACAAGATCACAGGAATTAAAAAACCAAATTAAAAATACGGTTGAAACTTATGCCGATAATGTATGGAAGAATACGAATATACGTAAAAAAGGTGACATTTTTTATTTCCAGGGCGGCAATGCCTTGTTATTAGACCAGGCGGCAATGGTCCAAATTTATTCGATGCTGGCTCAGGATTCTACGAACTATCATACTCTAATTTAAAAAATATAGAAAAAGACCAGGTTTTTAAAGTTTTTACCCTTCTTTCCTTACACAATTTTTTATAAAATTCTTGCAAATTAAAAAAATACAGATATAATATACTTCTTAATAAATTAAATTCTTACATTTTTAAAGAAATGAATGAGAAACAAAAAATTATACTTGTAAGTCTTGCGGTATTATACCTTGCCGGCGGGGCAATGTTTGTTAATCCTTCTTCCGACAATTTTATTGGGTTTATTATGATGTATATGTGGTTTGGTGTTCCTGCAGCAATATTTTATATAATTTTTGGCGTGCCGGAATATAAAGCAGAAATTCAAAAAAAAGAGAAAAAAGAACAGACGGAAAATTTGTTTGAAACGGCAAAAGCAGTTTTGGCAAATTATATTCAAGCTTCCTACGCATTTTTACAAAAAAAATTATCTGTCAGTTATGCAAAAGCTGTAATCGTAATAAATCAGCTTGAAAAAGACGGGATCATTAACCGGAGGAAACGTTCAGGGCCAAAAGCGGCAATTATTAAAAATTTTGAAGAGCCTAAAGTTCGCAAAAAAATTAATTAAAAGCCCTGTCACCCTTCTTATTACTTTCGTCTTACAAAAAACTCATATAATACTGATATCCTAATAGGATTATAGTGAATAAAATTATATAGCTTTAAGTGAAGGAGGTGAAAAAACATGGCAAAACAACTTAGATGTAAAGACCTGGGCATGGATTGTCCTTTCAGCGTAATTTCTCCGGATGAGCAAGAGGCTATGGAAATGGGAAACATGCATGCCCAAAAGTATCACAGCGAAAAAATGGCTAACATGACAGATGAGCAAAAAAAAGAAATGATGGAGCAAGTGAAGAGTGTTATCCGTGATGTGGAAGAAGATTCAACAGCAGTTTAATATATCTCAAATTTTTCAAGAAGTTTCTTGTTTCCTTCCAGCTGGTAAGCCAGCAGATCCGAATATATTCCGGGCCGTCCGGCAAGTTCTCTTGGCGATCCGCTGTCTGAAATGGCGCCGTTTTCTATGACGATAATCTTATCTACGTTTTGAATAGTTGAGAACCTGTGGGCAATTATCACTACAAGCTTGTTTTTCATAAGATGGTTCAGTGCCTCCTGCACTTCTTTTTCCGATTTTGCGTCAAGCGAACTTGTAGCCTCATCCAATATCAGTATGGGAGCATTTTTAAGAATTGCTCTGGCTATCTGGATTCTTTGTTTTTGGCCGCCGGACAATCTTACCCCTCTTTCTCCGATGTGGCTGTCCATACCCTTTGGAAGCTGATTTACAAAATCATAAGCATTTGCCAGTTTAAGAGCCTGAATAATTTGATCCTCATCTGCATCTGTTCCGTAGCTAACATTTTCTTTTATGGTTGATGAGAAGAGTTCGTTTTCCTGAAATACAAGAGAGATATTGTCTCTGATATAGCTGTGACTCAGTTTTTTGTAGCTTTTGCCGTTCAGATAGATGTTTCCTTTTGTAGGTTCGTAAAACTTTAATATAAGATTTATTATCGTGGTTTTTCCGGCTCCGCTGTGTCCGACTAGCGCTATTTTTTCACCATAGCTTAGTTTTAAAGAAACGTCATCAAGTACCCGTTTTGAAGTAATGTATTTAAAACTGACATTTTTAAATTCTATTTTGGGATTTTTGATCAGCGGATTTTTTCTCTCTTCAAAATATTCTTTTGATGGAATTTCAAGTATTTGAATGAATTCTTTTGATCCGCTTTCCGCATTTTGTATGTTGGTAAGTATGAAAGACATAGCAAAAAGAGGCCTTCTAGCCTGGTTTACCAGTTGAATAATCAGAACCATTTCTCCAATGCTTAATATTCCTATATACGTGTCGTAGAATACAAAAATATTCACAAGAAGCAGGACTATTATCAATCCCAGCCCCCTTATAAATTCGAAAATATGAAAAGTCCTGCTTTGTACGGCATAAATTTTATTGATATTGCTTAGATTGTCTGAAATTATTTTGAGTTCATTGTGTTGGTTGTTAAAACTTTTGACCAGTGGCATATTTGAAATTACTTCCTGAATCCTGCCGCGCGATGCGTCTTCTATGGCATTTTTTTTCACTTCTTCCTGCCCCCATTTTATTGATGAATAATAGCTTAGTCCTATATAAACAGGAAATAGAGCCAGAGTAAAAATGGCAATAGGCAAACTGTAAAACATAAGTACGGTTATTGTGAATATGCTTTGTAAAATAGTAGGCAGAATAAAATTTGTAGCCGAATTTAAAAATTGCTGTATGGAAAAAATACCTCTGTTTAGCTGATTAACAATTTTTCCTGAAATTTCCGAATCAAAATAACTTTGAGGAAGAGTAAGTACTTTATGGTAAAACTTTTCTGTGAGAAATTGCCTTATCCTTCCTGCAAAATGGTCTCCAAGTCTTTCGCTTGTCGTGTTGCCGATAAGCCCGATTAAGTTGGCTGAAAAAGCAAGCGATATTAAAAGGATTAGTCTTTGTAAGTTACCGCCTTTGTTTTGTACTTTTAAAACTATCTCATCCACAATGTATTTGGAGAGAATGGGGGAAACCAGCTCAAGCAGAGAGGAAAAAACTATCAGTAGTGCAATAAGCGTAATAAGGCGGTGAAGAGGTTTTGATATATGGATAATTTTAAATATATTTTTCATATTTTTGGCAGCCAATCATTAATTATACTCTACATATCTGAAAATTCTACTTCTGCGGCATTCTTGAATAGTCTAATGCTTCAGCAATACTTGTCTTTGGATTAGGAAGTTTTTCACCTGCCTAATAAACGATTAAGGAAATTTTTTAGAGAAGAGAACTCTGATTCGGCAAATTGAATAATGTTAAGTTTTTTATTTTCAATTTCTTTTCTTCTCTGTTCTGCCATTTCTTTTTTCTCTTCTATTTTAGCGCTTGGAGTAGAGAATATTTCCTTTAGTTTGTCTTTTTCTTCATTTATTTGATTAATTTTTTCATCCACATTCTGTTCCTGCACATTAAATGAAGAGTTCACATTATTATTAACATGCACTTTTGCAGTGCCGTCATCAGACTGTATGTTAATTTCTCCGGGCTGATCGGAACTATAAGTTTTAATGTTGCCGTTTGTATTTATCCTTATGTCCGTATGTACACTTGAGGATGACTGGTTTTGGGTATTTGTCTGGCTGCTGTTTTGGACATTTACGCTCGCACGTGCGCCAGATCCGTTACCGGAAATATCCACACTGGTACCTACCTGGGCAAAGGCGCCTGCTTGCATACGTAGTATTAAATAAACAATAAATATATATATATAAGAATTTTTGAGCATATAATTTAATTATTAGCCTGTATCGTAATAAATATGAAAGAATTGTTTAATAAATATGAAAGAATTAATATTTAATTTTACTCTTGTTTAAACCCGTACTCATTAGTTTGTTTTGCTATAATAAAAGTATGGAGAGCAATATGGATGCATCAGGTAAAGTTCAGCCTGAAGTTACTCAGGATGCGTCTTTTAAAAGCTACTCACCAGAAAAGGTCAGGAAAAATCTGCTTTTATCTGTTGCTATTTTACTTTTTCTGACTCTTTTTATCATGGCTTATTCTTTTTTACCCAAAGGCAGTGAAACTCAAGAATCCACAAAGGTTAATACTAATCCGGAAGTTTTTATAAGGCATTATATAGTTTTTACACAAAAAGAAATATTGATACTTGCCTCTGGAAAGAAAGTTCCTGTAGTAAAGTCAATAATGCTCTTTTATCCCGATTCTGTGGAAAAAAAGACAATTTTTTCCGCCCCCAAAAATTTTTCCTATCATTTGGAAAACGTATCAAATAACGGGAAATATTTACTTATGAGAGAAGACTTAATTGATAGTTCGCCAAGCGCAGAAGATGCATTTATTCCAAAAAGAAAGGTTTTACTTGACATAACAAATGGATCAGTAACAAATGCACCAGGCTTGCCTGAAAATTTTAAAGTAATCTATTCAACTTCTCTGGCCAATAAAGAAAGCCTTTTTATCTCAGATGAAAAAGATACCATAAAGCTATATAAATACAACCGTTTAACAAATAAAGCATTACTGCAAAATACTGTGGCAAAAAAGAATATCATGGGTATATCTGCATGGAAAAATATTTCTCTTTCTCCGGATAATACTAAGATTTCCTATTCTGATGGTACGCATTTGTATATCTTGGATTTGATGACTGGCCGTTCAAAGCAGCTTTCTGGTAACACCGAAAACACATCTCCCGCATGGTTTGATACGAGTACTCTTATATTTCCTAAAAAAAATTCCACATCAGATTCAATCTGGTTGTGGAACATTGCATCCTCAAGCGCACGCATGGTTATTGGGCCAAAAATTGCATCAAGCCCTTTCACGTATGCGTTTGCTGCCTCAGGCAATAAAATAATCTATCCGGGGATTCTTGACAAATGGGGTAGGGATATTTTACTTTACAATGTATCCACCAATTCTACTATAACTTTATACGATATTCCTTCTCATGATTTTTCCAATGCCCAAGTTTCAAAAGATTATAATTATTTAGTATTCAGCTCCTTTATTTCAAAAAACAGTGGTATAGGAATATATTCTTATGATATTAAGATGAATAAGCAAACAATAGCTTGTTTACCGGCCGGTAAAAGTTTGTGCGGCGAGTTTTTATTGCATTAGGTTGCGATTTTAGACTTAAGTGCAATAGTTAATTGATTGCTGTATAATACTTTTATGAGTAAAAATAATATATTACGTACTACTTTATTCTTAATTCTTCTGATCTTTATTCCGGTAACTGTTTCTGGTATATTTTCAATTTACAATAATTCTTTTAGACCGGGCAGTGCAATTAATCCCGCCACCAATTTTTCAAATACCGCAAGCTTTAAGAAGTTTTTATCAGATGAGGATTTTAAAGCCTATATTAAGGCAGGGTTAGAGTCCATTTCAGGCGGGGGAATGATGAATCTTGCTGTACCAAGTTTAGGAAGAGGTGCAGTTGAAGTGCCCCGGCCTGAAGTTGGTATTCCTGATCTGAAATCTTCCGAAGGCCAAACCGATTTAGCTGCTCCATCTTTGCAGCGCACATCTGAAACAAATGTGCAGGTTTTAGGCATAGATGAGCCTGATATTGTTAAAACAGACGGAAATCAGATCTATTTTTCTTCAAACAATTATTACCTGAGTCCAATGCCTATTGCAAGGCCAATGATGGGAGTGTCTCTTGAAGAGTCGCGTTCAATAATGCCTTATCCGTATATAAATAAGTTACAGACAAAAATAATCAAAGCTTTTCCTGTGCAGGATCTTTCCAAAATTGCTGATATTAATCAGAACGGAAACCTGCTTCTTTCAAACAATATTTTGATTATTCTCACAAATGATGCAGTGATCGGCTACGATGTTACAAATATTGCTTCACCTTCTCAAAAATGGAAGATGGATTTTAAAGACAATAATTATTTGCTGCAGGCAAGGCTTTATAAGCAGAAGTTATTTTTAGTAGTCAGACAATCCATTAATATCGGTAATCCCTGTCCAATCCAGCCCCTGGGAGGATCTTTGCCTGTGACAATTAGATGTACCGACATTTATCATCCGTCAGTCAGTGTCCCGGTTGACAGTACTTATACTGCAATGGTTATTAATCCGGTAAACGGAGAGGTGGACAGAAAGGTTTCTTTTGTGGGATCTAACAATTCTTCAGTCGTATATATGTCTGAAAACTCCCTTTATGTTACTTATTCTTTTTCAGGTGATTATGTGAACTTTTATTACCAGTTTCTTGATGAAAAGGGACGAGATCTTCTACCGCAATCTTATCTTGAAAAGATAAGCAGACTTAAAGATTACGATATCAGCAAGCAGGCAAAAATGGTAGAACTTGAAACCATTTTGAGTGAATACCAGAGTTTTTTATCTTCCGATGAAAGATTAAGGGTTGAAAATGAATTTTCAAACAGGATGAAAGACTTTTTATCAACGCACAAAAGAGATCTGGAAAAAACAGGTATAGTAAAAATCGGTCTTGTGGATCTTGCTGTTTTATCAACAGGACAGATTCCGGGTACTCCTTTAAATCAGTTTTCACTTGATGAGTATCTGGGAAATTTAAGAGTGGCAACAACCGTTTCCGGAAACAGTTTTGGCAGTTCTGAAAGTACCAATGATGTGTATGTTTTGGATTCAAATCTTACTGTACTGGGCTTGGTAAAAGATCTTGGCCAAAAAGAAAGAATCTACTCGGTAAGATTTCTCAAAGATAGAGGATACCTAGTAACCTTTAGGCAAACTGATCCGTTTTTTGTTCTGGATCTATCAAATCCATCAATGCCTCAAGTAAAGGGTGAGCTTAAGATTCCCGGATACTCTTCATATCTTCATCCAATTAGCGCTGATAAAATTGTTGGATTTGGAAAAGAAGGCGCTCAGCTTAAAATATCTTTATTTGATGTGTCAAGTCCATCGTCTCCCGAAGAGCTTGCAAAATATAATCTTGACGAATATTCATCCGATGTTCTGGAAACCCATCACGCGTTTTTGCAGGATCAGAAACACAGCGTATTTTTTATTCCTGGTACAAAGGGTGCTTACGTTTTTTCTTATGAAGGAAACAAGCTTAAGCTTGTAAGAGCTGTTACAGATATCCAGGCAAGGCGTGCTTTGTATATAAACGACTATATGTATATAGTAGGAGACGATAAGATTGTTGTTTTACAAGAATCGGATTGGTCGCGTGCTAAAGAGTTGTCTTTTCAGTAGTATTTTTATTTTTAAACTGAAGCAGGCTATTTTGACAATATTTTAAGATTGTGCTAACATATCCCTTATCCATAAGATATTATGTATATCAGAAACTTTATAAAGAAGGTCAAGAAACAACTCCCTGCGAGGGGTTTTTCTTGCTGTAGTTAATTAGAAAAATTCTAAATACTCAAAGAACAACCCCTCAGTGAGGGGTTTTTAATTGGCAAAAAAAGAGTGAATTAAAAAAGCTATGACTAATGTTGAAAGACCTATCGTTGCAAAATTCGGAGGAACTTCTGTTGCAGATGCGGAACACGTTAAAAGGGTTGGTGAGATTGTTGCTTCGAACCCTGACAGGCGTGTTATAGTGCCTTCTGCGCCTGGCAAAAGAAATAAAGAGGATCAGAAAATTACGGATTTGCTTTTGGAATGTAACTTGCTAACAGAAAAGGAGTTGCTTTATGAGCAGGCTTTTGAGGCCGTTTCTTCAAGATTTGAAGGGATGGGTAGAGGATTAAGCTGCCATTCTCCAGTAGTAGGTTGGCTCGATGAAGTACACAAAGGAATAGATGCAAAAAAAGGAAAAGATTGGATTGCTTCACGCGGGGAATGGGTTACGGGACAGATCCTTGCCCGCTTTTTAGGTGGAGCTTTTATTGATGCCGATAAACTTATCATTTTAAAAGAAGATGGGCAAATTGACCCTTTAACTTATCAGTTAATTAAAAATCAGATTAGCAGAGACTGCTTATATGTTATTCCGGGTTTTTATGGAAAAGACACAAGAGGAATAAAAATATTTGCCAGAGGCGGTTCGGACATAACAGGTGCAATTGTCGCAAAAGGCGTGGATGCCAAAGTTTATGAGAATTGGACAGATACAAACGGAGTGATGGCTGCTGATCCGCGGTTAGTAGCAAATCCTAAAACTATTAATGAACTTACCTATAGAGAGATGAGGGAATTGGGGTATAGGGGAGCGGATGTTTTACAAATGGATGCGGTTTTGCCCGTAATTGAAGCTGGAATACCAATTAATATTAGGAATACATTTAATCCCCAACACCCCGGTACTATGATTATAGATAGGAGAGACTCAGATACAAAAGATGTTATAGGTATTGCCGGAAGAAAAGATTTTGTAGCCTTTAAAATCGAAAAAACAGGTATGAATAGAACTAAAGGCGCTGCAAGACAAATTCTTCAGATATTTGAAGAATCTGATATTTCTTTTGAGCATGCTCCCACAAGTCTTGATGCTATGTCTGTTATTTTTCAGAGAGAACAAATAAATGGAAAAGAGGCAGGGATCAGAAGCGCTCTTGACAAGCAGTTAAATCCGGATAAGGTTTCAACGGTTGATGACTTTAGTCTGATTTGCGTTGTGGGACAGGGGATTCCGGCAAAAGCCTCAGATGTCCACGCAACTTTATTTTCAACGCTTAAAAAAGCCGGTATAAATGTGCTTTCAGAAAGTTACAGCGTCAATGGTAACAGTATTGTTATTGCCGTTGCCAATGAGGTGTTTTCTCTGGCAGTTAACGACCTGTATGATGCTTTCATAAGGAAATAACACTTGATATAATGAAGCTATGTTTTGGGCGGATAAAATTGCAGAAAATTTAAAAGACAAGGGACCTCAACACGTGGATGATATGAAAACTCCGTCAGGAAGGATCCATGTTGGGGCGCTTCGTGGGGTAGTGATCCATGATCTTGCATATAAAGCACTGAAGGATGCTGGGAAAAAGGCTGTTTATACATATGTTTTTGAAAATCATGATCCAATGGATGCTCTTCCGGTAAATCTGCCCCGGGAAAAATTTGAACAATATCTTGGTATGCCGCTTTTTAAAGTTCCGTCTCCTGTTGAAGGTTACGGTAATTTTGCAGAGTATTACGCACTGGAATTTCAAAAAGTTTTTAACGCAATCGGATGTTATCCGCAGATTATCTGGACAAAGGATCTTTATACAAGCGGGAAAATGAATGATTTAATAAGGGAGTGTTTAGATAAAGCAGGCATAATCCGTAAAATTTACGAAGAAATATATAAAAAAGAAATTCCGGAAAATTGGTACCCCTTTCAAGTCTATTGCCCTAACTGCGGAAAAGTATCCACAACAAATGTATTCGATTGGGATCAAGAAAAAGTTGTTTTTGAATGTATGGTAGATAAAGTTAAATGGACAAAAGGATGCGGGTATAAAGGAAAAATATCTCCATTTAGCAATAAAGATGGAATGACAGGAAAACTTCCCTGGAAAGTCGAGTGGTCGGTAAAATGGAAGGTTATTGAAGTAACGGTAGAAGGAGCAGGAAAAGATCATATGAGTCGCGGCGGATCACACGATTTGGCATCACTTGTTTGTGAGCGGGTAATTGACTATCCGGTTCCGTATCCTATTGCGTATGAATGGTTTTTGGTTGGAGGTAAAAAAATGTCCACCTCAAAAGGCGTGGGGTCGGCAGCTTCTGAAATGCTTGAGATATTGCCTCCGGAAATACTAAGATTTTTGATGGTGAAAACTAATTATAATCAAGCAATTAATTTTGACCCAGGAGGAGATACAATTTCAAAACTTTTTGATGAATACCAGGAATATGCAGGAGCTTATTTCAGTGGGAAAAAAGATGATTATGCCCGAATTTTTGAGTTTTCTCAGGTTGGTGAAATTAAAAAACCTCCAAAAATACGTTTCTCCGTACTTACACAATGGATACAAATGCCTAACATGGAAGATGAAATTAAAAAAGAAGGTTCGCAAGAATGGGCAAAGTATGCAAAAATTTGGATTGAAAAATACGCTCCGGAAGGCGAAAAGTTTTTAGTACAAAAGGAGTTACCCGAACAAGCAAAAGATTTATCGGAAAAGCAAAAAGAATATTTGCAGATAATTTCATCAAGATTAGATAAAAATTGGAACGCGGAAGATTTTGCAAAAGCGCTTTATGAATTATCTCGCCAGTTAAACTTACAATCAAAAGAAGCCTTTTCTGCAATCTATCTTTCTTTAATTGGAAAAAATCATGGGCCAAAAGCTGCGTGGCTTATTCTTTCTTTAAACAAGGAATTTGTTAAAAAAAGATTTGAGGAGGCAGTTAAAATTGCAAAGCCAAAGGTTTCTAAAAATTTAATAAAGATTCAGAATCTTAATAAACCGGAAATATTTTCTATTGGTAAAGAATTAAAGGACAAATTCCCTTCGATTTCAGTGGGGATAGCAGTTATAAAAGGCGTTTCAATTAAGAAAACAGACGAAAGATTAGAAGAAGAAAAAAAAGAATTATTGAAATCATTTGCAAGTTTAACAACAGAGCAACTGGGACAATATCCGGAAGTTGTAAATTACAGAAGACTTTACAGGCAAACAGGTATAGATTGGCATTCAAGAAGGCCAAGTCCTGAGGCGCTCCTTCGAAGAGTTGCTTTGAAAAAAGGTTTGTACACAGTAAATACATGTGTGGATGCTTATAATTTGGTTGTTGTGAGGCACCGTGTGTCAATCGGCGCATTTGATTTTGATAAAATACAGCTTCCAACAGTTTTGCGGTTTGCCAAAGACGGAGAAGATATTCTGCTGTTGGGAGATAAAGAGGCGACAAAATATAAGCAGGGAGAAATCGCTTATTTTGATCAAGGTGGAGGGTATAATATAGATTTCAATTACCGGGATGCTCAGAGAACAGCAGTGCAGCTGGGTACAAAAAACATATATATAAACGTAGATGGAATTTATGATATAGGAGTAGCAAAAGTTGAAGAAGTACTTAGGAAAGCATGTAATGAAATTATAAAGTACTGCGGTGGAAAGCTGGATATTTTTGGTGTTGAATCTGCTGAATAGTGTGCATGCAAATAAAAGATTTAACAGGTATAATAAAAATTAGGATTTAAATTATGATTGTTGGTCCATTAATATTTATAGCTGCGATCTTTATGCTCATAGGCCTATTGTTTCTTAAGCTTATAGAAAGAATGATTTACGAACAATATAAACAATCTGTTCCTTCACAAAAAATCAGCCCCACGAATACATTTATGAAATACTATTATGAAGCAGTAGAGATAATTGAGAATTTTTTCAAACGCTATTTCATAACTCATGAAAATGCGGAAAAAATAATGAATCTGAAAATTAAGTTGAAAAGATATGTAACTTACTTAGTAACAGGGAAAGTCTAATTGTTAAAACTAATTGTTGCAAATAGTTTTTATTTTGTTTTAAAATCTAGATATGCCTATCATTCTTATTTTGGTCATATTTGTTGTAATAACCGTTTTGGCGAGCGTGAAAATCATTGATCAGTATGAAAGAGGTGTTGTTTTAACACTGGGAACTTATTCAAGAACACTTGGGCCGGGAGTTAACCTTATCTTGCCCTATATTGAAAGAATGATAAAAGTAGATATTCGTATTAATACTTCTGACATTCCACAGCAAGAAGTTATAACCCGTGATAACGTTCCTGTTGGAATAAACGCAGTGGTTTATTTTCAGGTAATAAAGCCTGAAGATGCGGTTTTGAAGATTCAGGATTTTACTTACGCAATCACTCAATACGCGCAAACTGCGCTTCGTGATGTGATTGGCGGTGTGGAATTGGATACTCTTTTGACGGAGCGGCAAAAAATAGCGGAGGAAATTAAAGTTATAGTTGATCAGGAGACAACTGATTGGGGAGTAGATGTAACAGCAATAAAAATTCAGGATATTGAAGTGCCTGCTGATATGAAAAGGGTTATGGCAAAACAGGCCGAAGCAGAGCGTGAAAGAAGGGCCACAATCATAAGATCTCAGGGAGAGCTTACAGCCTCTGATAATCTGAATAAAGCGATGGAAATGCTGTCAAAAAGCGGAGCCATATCTTTGCGGACCCTTCAGACTATTGAATCAACCACTGCAAATCCCTCAAATACGGTTATATTCACTTTGCCTGTAGAAATCATAGAAGGCTTTAAAAAACTTACTTCACACAAAGTAAGAGAAGAAAAAGAAAACACCACCTACCTTTGAACTACTTTATTACCTGCAAAAAATCCTGGGCCAGTCTTGCCGTTTCGGAAGTTGAGTGGTAAAATTCCTTCCAGACCATAACAATATTTGCTCCATTGAATATTGATCTTTGTACTTCTCGTATTGTATCCCCTCCTCCAATCGATATTAAAACATCATAAAAACTTAAAATTTTGTTTATTTGCAGGTAGGGAATAGGCTTGTCCTTGTTAAATGTTTCTTCATCTACGCCCCTATGAAGAATTACAACATCGGGTATTTTTTTTAATTTTTTGAAAACGTTGATCGGATACTCAATGTTCATCATGTCCAGCATACTGTCTATTCCGCTCTTGCTACAATTTTCAATAAAACTGTTAATTGTTTCAATTGGGGCGATCCCCAGACATATTGCGCCCCGCGCTCCGGAGCTTTTTGCCAAAAAAACTTCAGTTTCGGCTCTGTCCATAGTTTTTAAATCCGCAACTATGTAAGGCTCAAAATTTGTGCCGGCCAGCCTGTTACCCCACCATTTGTAAGTTTGAGCAATAGCTGATGTTCCGAATTCTTTAATAAGCGGCGTTCCGGCTTCAATAATTATTCTGTCACTTGGAGGAAGCTGTCTTATTATCGAATAAGCTTCATCTAATGTGGAGTTTAGAGCAATCTGCAGGTACCTCTTTTTTCTGGAGAGAATCATAAAATTATTATAGAGCTATTTATATGTTCAGTACAAGAAATAGATTTAATATGAAAATTTTTTACTTTGATATACAGGAATTTACAAATACCAGTAAACCAGGCTATCAGAGTAAGGATTGATAACCTCAATACCAAGGTCTTTTGGTAATCCCCATTGGTACAATTGCGAAAATACTTGTTTCATGTGAAAGATATTTACTTTGTATTCATTCTCTTCTCCTGGTTGAAATTGTCCGTATCTGGAATATTTTTTGGGTTGAGGTAGGGGTGGTAGATTAGGTAATCTTTTTAATAAAGATCTTAAGGATTTATGTCCAGATCTTAATCTGGCAACAACTTGTTCTCTGATTTCATTTTTAAGTCTTTCAATGCCTGCTTCCGGAGCAGCTCTGCTCAAAGAGGTAAGTATAGCTATTCCTTCTTCTGTCAGAGTGTCAGGTTTTTTCTCATCTCGCCAAATGACACGGATGTTATATGCGTGCTCCAATATAGATTTAACAGCGGCTAAATTAAGCTCCTCTAATTTATTAGTTCTTGGATTAAACCACTCCAGTTTACCGGTTTTTTTATTTATTACTCTTATTGACAGGTCTCTTCTCATTTCTAAAGCTTTTCTTTGAGTACGGGGATCTGCCGGTGTTCCAATTACCATGACTCCTTTTTCTTTTATTAATTCATGGAGTGTTGTAATAGCCCGATTTTTATCATCCTCACTTCCTATTGCAGGTATTTCTATAATTTGTATATGACGCTTTTGGAGAATTGTTTCAGGTTCTTCTCTGATTTTCTCAAGCATTCTGTTTGAAAGCATGTCCCATTCCGATTTTCTCCAGGTATCCCGGCTTATTCTTAAAATATTTTCCGTTTCAGCAAGTGTATCATCAAAATGATAAGTATTTATTTGTGTACCAGAGTCCATTAAAAGCCCTGCCATCTGTTTTGCTAAAATAGTTTTGCCTGCGCCTGGAGGGCCAATGAATACGATTCTTTTTATTGACGGATCAGATTCCACTTTTTCCAGAATTGGAAGACCCAGTAATTTTTTTTCCGGCGATGGGGCAAGTAGACCGTACCAAACAGCATATCTTTCAGATGCGATTAATCCTTCCGGAGTTTTTCCCGGAATAGATCTTTCATTTGGCATAATTTTTGACAGGTAATGTTATTATAAAAGTAGTTCCTTTATTAAGTTTGGATCTGGCAGAAATTGTACCGTGATGTTTTGTGATAATTTGGCGAGTTAAATATAACCCCAGTCCCATACCTGACTTACTGGCAGTTCCCCTGTAAAATCTGTTAAATATTTTAGGTAAATCTTCTTTATCAATTCCGATACCTTGATCTTTTATGGCAATAACAAAATTAGAGCCTATTTTTTTTAACAGAACTTCTATTTTTGACCCTTTTCTGGAAAACTTAACAGCATTATTAAGCAGATTAGCAATTGCCTCAAGTAGTTTATCCGGGTCTGCTATTATTAAACACGATCTGTCTTTCAGGTAATTACGGTAAGAAATAATATAATCAGGATAGAGAAGCTTAAAATCTGAAATTGTCTGTTTTAAAATTTTATCAAGATTTTGTTGACTCCAGTAATATTTCAGTTTTCCCTTTTTAATTTGATCAATCTGTAGAAACTCATCGGTCAAATCTGTAAGTCTTTTGACAGACAACAAAAGATTTTTTACCCATTCTTTGTCAATAACCATATTCTTATCCAAATTTTTTCCAATAAGTTCGGCATAAATTTTTATAGAAGTCAGTGGGGTTTTAAATTCATGAGAAGCAAGTGAGATAAAAAGATCACGATTCTCCAAAGCTATTTTAGTCTGATTATAATATTGCATTTTTCTTATTGCCAGGCTTGCTAAAGAACCGAAAATATCTAAAATTCTTAACTGTTCCTGTGTAAAGGTTCTTTCTTGATTAAATTGTAAAGATAATATTCCTAAAGATTGTTTTCCGTAAGAAAGTGGAATAAAAATCAAACTTTGCATGTTTGTTTTTTTATACTCAGGATGGTATCTGATTACTTGATTTCTATTAACAAGTATAATTCCTTTTAATTTATAAGTCTGATAAGCATATCCACGTTTTCTTGGGATTACTTGTTGGCTGATAGGGAGGGAAGAATATACTCTTATAAAGCCGTTACTCTTTCTTAGAAGTATTGAGCCATACGTTGCGTCAGTTAGTTTTGCTCCTTCTTGAACAATAATTTTATATGTCTGTTCCAGAGTAAGCGGAACCAAAAATTTCCCCATAGACCTATAAATTTCATTAAGTATATTTTTCATGTCTTTAAACAGATTTATTGGAATTTAAGCTAATCATAAAATCAAATAAACTTATAATTATAAACAATTATTAACATAATTATTTAAAGATCTTGTAATAAATTAGGTAAGACTACAAATACTGCATTTTCAGCAGTAATTTTGATTATTTTCAGTTTACACTATATAATCTAAAATATATCTTATGATGGATATTAATTTTATCAGACAGAATCCTGAAGCTGTGCAGAAAGACGCGAAGGACAAAGGAATTAGTGTGAATGTGACTAATATTATTAATTTAGATAAACAATATCGGCAGCTTCTAGCCTCCGTTCAGAATATGCGTCAAGAAAGAAATATTGTTTCCAGAGAAAAAAATATTGAAAAAGGGAGAGAATTGAAGGAAAAACTTGAAAAAGAGGAAAAAAATTTAAGAGAAAAAGAAAATGAACTCAACAAACTTCTGATGGACGTTCCAAATTTACCTAAACCCGATGTAAAAACAGGAAAAGATGAATCGGAAAATGAAATCCTCAGAAAATATAAAGAACCTACAAAATTTATTTTTGCGCCGCTTGACCATTTGGAAATCGGCGAACGATTAGATATTATTGATGTTCCAAGAGCAGGTAAGGTTTCCGGTACAAGATTTGCTTATCTTAAAAATGAGGCGGTACTTTTGGAGTTTGCTCTTGTCCAATTGGCGATGGAAATTTTAACTAAGGAAGGATTTACACCGGTTATCCCTCCGGTTCTTATAAAGAGAGAAATTACTCAAGGGCTTGGTTATTGGCAGGCAGGCGGGAATGAAGATTATTATTTAGTGAATGAGTCTAATCAGGGCCAAGGATTTTATCTGGTTGGAACTGCTGAGCATTCAATAGTTCCGATGCACAAAGATGAGATTTTTATGAAAAAAAATTTGCCAAAACGCTATGTAGCATTTTCTTCGGCGTTTCGAAGGGAAGCAGGAAGTTACGGAAAAGATACAAGAGGAATTTTGCGTGTTCATCAATTTGATAAAATTGAAATGGTTTCATTCGTCTTGGAAGAAGAAGATGATAAAGAACATGAATATTTATTGTCATTGGAGGAGAAACTTTTTCAACTTTTAAATATTCCATACCAGGTTGTTAAAATGTGTACTGGAGATTTAGGTTTTCCGGCGGCCAGAAAATATGATATTGAAGCTTGGATGCCAGGACAAAAAAAGTATCGCGAGGTAACTTCGGTATCAACTGTAACGGATTTCCAGTCGCGCAGACTAAATATTAAATATCAGGATGAAAGTGGAAAAAAATATGTGCATATTTTAAACGGTACTGCTTTTGCAATCGGACGGACTATTATTGCAATCCTTGAAAATTACCAACAGGAAGACGGATCAGTTGTTATCCCGGAAGTTTTAAAGAAGTTTGTTCCGTTTTCAAAAATTTCTCCAAAAAATAATTAAACAAAATTTAATTTTTCACTAAATATTTTAACATTTAAATATTAAATTATTAAAAAAATTTTAAATTTTGAATTGGAAATTTTTTTAAAATTTAGCCTCAAAATTGAAAAAAATTTAGCTTCAATAATATTTTTAAGTCTTATTGTTTTTTACTTATTCTAAGCCCTAAATTGTTACTTTTGAAGCAAGGCTATTTTCTTGACATTTGTACAAAAATTATTCAATCTATACATAGATTATACTTTTTCATATTTTATTGAAAGAGAAGAAGGAGGTGGTCCTGCTCATGGCAAAAAAGAAAAAGAAGAAGAGATAAATTGGTTTTTCGCAGATGCGAATACCAATTGATCATATGGTATTCTGTCCCGTTAGGAAAATAGGGACAAGATTCCCCGCCACAAACTTGTGGCGGGGTTTTTTTCTAGATACAAGTGTGATAAAATTAAAAAAGTTCTATGCTCAAATTCTTCACTAGAATTTTTGATTCCAATGAAAGAGAAGTAAATAACATTCTCCCAATTATTGAGGAGATAAACTTTCTTGAGGAAAAAATAAAAAAAATAAAAGACTCAGACTTTCCTAAAAAAACTAAAGAACTGAGGGAAAGAATTGCCAGTGGTGAAAGTGTATATCTTGTTTTACCTGAGGCTTTTGCGTTGGTTCGTGAAGCCGCAAAAAGAACAATAGGTGAAAGGCCTTATGATGTGCAGCTTGTTGCGGCAACTGTTTTATCACAGGGGAAAATTGCTGAACAAAAAACTGGAGAAGGAAAAACTTTGTCTGCGGTTCCGGCTATGTATTTGCGTGCATTAACGGGTTATGCGGTTCATTTGGTTACCGTAAACGATTATTTAGCAAGGAGGGACGCGGGATGGATGGGTGCAGTATTTAATTTTTTGGGAATGACGGTATCTTCAATTATAAGTGAAAAATCATTTATGTATGATACGGAATTTACCGATGATAACGCAAATGATTACAGACTCATACATTTAAAAGAAATAACTCGCAAGGAAGCTTACAAAGCAGATATTGTTTATGGAATAAATTCAGAATTCGGTTTTGATTATTTACGTGACAATATGGTGATGAATAAAGAGGATTTAGTGCAAAGAGGATATTATTTTGCAATTATTGATGAAGTTGATTCCGTTTTAATTGATGAAGCAAGAACTCCTCATATAATATCCATGCCCGATACACAACCGTCAGCGCGTTACTATGAATATGCAAAACTTGTTGAAAAATTATCAGCACAAACAGATTTTAAAATCGATGAAAAATTAAGAACAGCGCATTTAACGGATCATGGAATTTCAAAGGTAGAAAAAATGTTTGGTATAAAAGATATCTATGAAAAAGATTTTGATACTGTTTATCATTTGGAAGCGGCACTAAAAGCAAAAACACTTTTTCATAAAGAAAAAGATTATATAGTCCGTGACAACCAGGTAATTCTGGTTGATGAATTTACCGGAAGGCTTCTTGAGGGAAGAAGATTGTCGGAAGGCTTACATCAGGCAATAGAAGCAAAAGAAAATGTTTCAATTCAGCAGGAAAGCAAAACCTTGGCAACAGTTTCCCTGCAGAATTATTTCAGAATGTATGAAAAAATTAGCGGCATGACGGGAACTGCAGTTACAGAAGCAGAAGAATTCCATAAAATTTATAAACTTGATGTTGTTGCTATTCCTACAAATAAACCAATGGTCAGAAATGATCTTTCGGATGTAATTTATAAAACTACACGTGCAAAAGTAGCGGCTATAGTTTCTGAAATAGAAAATGCCTATAAAAAAGGACAGCCGGTTTTGGTGGGTACAACGTCTATTGAAAAAAACGAGTTGATATCGGAATTTTTAAAAAGAAAGGGAGTAAAGCATGAGATATTAAATGCGAAAAACCACCTGCGGGAAGCATTAATTATAAAAGACGCCGGCCGAAGACATGCCGTTACCGTTGCAACCAATATGGCCGGCCGGGGAGTTGATATTATTTTGGGGGGTCAACCGCCTTCAAGATATGAATTAAAATACCAAAGTGCTTCGGGTAAGAAAGAGTATGAAAAAGAAATTTCCCAGTGGCGAGTAGAACACGAAAATGTAAAAAAACTCGGTGGACTTTTTGTGATAGGTACGGAAAAACATGAATCAAGAAGAATTGATAACCAGTTAAGAGGAAGAGCCGGACGTCAGGGAGATCCAGGTAAGTCCATATTTGTTATATCTCTTGAAGATGATTTGATGAGAGTTTTTGGAGGAGAGCAGATCTCAAATCTCATGACAAGATTTAATTTTCCAGAAGATACGCCTCTTACACATCCTATTGTTTCGCGTGTTATAGAACAGGCACAGGTGAAAGTGGAAGGATTTAATTTTGAGATAAGAAAAAGTCTTCTTGATTATGATGATGTTTTGAATAAGCAAAGAGAAATAATTTATAAAGAAAGAAGAAGCATTGTGGAAGACACAGAGAATCCGATAGATCTTGTGCAGAAAAAAGTGCAGACAGAAATTGAAAAACATGTAGAATTTAATTTGGCGTTGACGGATGACGGTAACGGCCGGAAAAACATCATAGGTGAATTTTCAAATATAGTTCCGTTTGACGAAGCTTCCCGCGACCAACTTCAAAAACAGATAGAACAAAAACCCGGAAAATCTGAAATTGTAGAATTTTTGATGGGGTTGGTGAAGTATGTTGATAAAAATCGTGAGCAAATTTATACAAACGATGGTCTGAAATATGTTTCAAAAGTTGTCTGCCTATCAACGATTGATAACCTTTGGATGGATCATTTGACCTCAATGGAGGATTTGAGAACAGGTATAGGGCTCCGAGGTTATGGACAGCGTGACCCATTGGTTGAGTATAAGAATGAATCTTTCCAGATGTTTGAACGGCTTATGGATTCTATTGACGATGGGATTGTTCATAGGTTTTACAAAGTCAATATTGGCGTTAACCCTTCACCCGTTGAACAACCAAAAAACGTAGTTTTAAACCAACCAATTACAGAAATCGGAGAAAAATCACAAACCAAAACCTCAGGTAAAAAACCTGGAAGAAATGATTCCTGTTGGTGCGGATCAGGTAAAAAATACAAAAGGTGTCATTACCCGAACTAATAGCTTGATATATAAATCTATATTATCATCTTATGAGCTGTACGAAAGCAAATTATTCCTGCCTGATAAATTCTGGAAAATACACCCATTTTCAACGACAGATATATTCCTATAGGTTAGAGTTTATAACCATGTGGTATACAATGAGAAGCGCATAAACTAAATGATTTGATCAATAAAAATAAAAGCTAGATATACAAGAAGAAGAAAAAATCCCTCTTTTCTTGAAATATCGTCTTTTGACCTTGTGAAGTAGTAGAATAATAAGAGTCCGCCTGTCATAACAAGAAATGTTTTGAAGAAATTATTAACTGTCACAACTTCTCCTGTATTCATGAGAGTAAATAGCCCAAATAGAAATGTGTTGGCAGCGGCAGATCCTATATAATCTCCAAATGCAATATCTTTCTTCCTTGATATAATTGAACGTACTGCGAGTGAAAGCTCAGGAAGATTTGTTCCAAGAGAGAGCACGGCTAAACTGATAAAAAATGGTGACATATGGAAGGTTTTCGCAAAATAAAGTGTTTGGTCAACAATTATCTGACTTGCGATGAAAACAAGACCTATTCCAAGCAGAATTTTAACAATATCAATATACGAATAGGCTTTCCCACGAAGTATGTTGCTATTTTGTGTATCAAAAATTCCTTTTTCGCGCTGAATAAAGAAAAAGAGAGTAATATATAGTCCTATCATTATTATACCCTCTAGGTTTGTTACCCGTCTATCCATGACTAAAAGAGCGGGTGTAACAATAACAACAAAAGAGAATAGAAGGTTGTTTGTATTTAATTGATTCCGGAGTTTTACACCTTTTCCAAATATTGCAAGAATAGGAATAATAAGAAAAAATATAACCGGAATACCACCAATTAAATTTCCGACAAAAATTTCAGGTTGATTTTCGGCAAGAGCAATCATGCCCACTGCAAATTCAGGAATAGAAGTCAGGATACCCAAAACAAAAAAGGAGAAGGCAAAAGAAGAAAGTCTTAGTTTCTTTGAAAATCTATCAACCGAAGAGACGATAAGTCCTGCACCAAGCCAGATAATGAAGAACGAAGCGATATAAAGAACAAGATTGAAAAACGACACAGATCTAGTATAAACATTTTCCCTGCTATTGTATACTTTTCCTATATCCATAAGACAAATAATTTTTTATCACAAAAGACGTTGATAAAGGTTAATAAATAGTTGAAAATGTATGAAATGAAAAATTGATTACATAGAGTATCTAAGAAAAATGAAGCTAAAAAATGGCATTTTGTAATATTGATAAAGTTTTATTAAACCTGTGTAGTGGGTCTTATATACAAGTATTTCAAGAGCGCCACTATCTTGACTGATTTGGATTAATTTATAATGCTTAGTTCTTGCATCGTTGAATGTTCTTGATTTTTGTTTTTAAAAATGCATATACTAAATATGCATGGAAACTGCCTTTTTCTGGGTTGCCTGGGGAACCATTTCTTTCTGGGCAATTAAGACATTCTACTATTCTTTTTCCAAAGAAAAGCTTGAAGGTCTTCGTAAAGCTACCCTTGGAATGAATCTGGCTGTTTTAGTTTTGACTTTTCTTCCTTGGCTGCCGCCGGCGCTTGGCGGAAAAAGCGGCATTACGTTTGCATTGGAAGGGAATATTCTTGCTGTCTTATTTTTAATTTTTCTGATTGTTTCAATCGTATTATTTCTAACTAAAACTCCATCAAATCTTAAAATTGGGGCATTTGCTACAATTGCCAATACAGTTATTCTTTTTACGCTTATGATGCAAATTCGTCCCGGGACATTTATTCTCTCACCTTTTGATATCGCGCCGATTATTGCAGTGCTGTTTCTTCTTGTTGGAAATGTTGCGGTATTGCTTTTATGGCAGCAGTTGCAGATAAAAGAAAGGGAGAAAAAGAAAAAGCGATGATCACAATACTTATTTACCATTTTATTTTGTTAGCGCAGGTTTTTATAGTCTGCCGGAATAAGACAGTCAGCATAAAGGAATTACTGCAAACATTTGTTGTGGGGGCGACCATGTCGGTGTTTGGCAATTTTATCGTGCAGGGGATATTCAGTCATATTCTAGGAGGAAACACTGTTTATTATACGGTTGGTCCAATCAGTGAAGAAATTTTCAAAGTCGTCTTCGTGGCATTTGTTTTGCTCAAAACAAGAATGGGTAAAACTACAACTATACAAGATAGTGCATTACTTGGGGCTGCAGCCGGCGCGGGGTTTGGTTTTACTGAGGACACGGTGCGGGCATTAGGTCATGGTTTATCATTTATGCAGGTATTTCCAGGATATACTTTCTCCGCTATTCCTTCTCTTCTGACTTCCTGGCTTCCCAGCGAGCGTTCTCTTACCAGTATAATTGACGGTCAATTTATAGGAGGCCATTTATTGTGGACTGCCTTGGCTGGTATTGGAATTGGATACGCACTTCGTTTTAAGAATATGAAATGGAAATTTTCTATTCCAATCGTATTGTTGTTGTGGGTGACTTTGGATCATAGTCTGGCAAATAACCCGGACAGCATCATTGGATTTTTGTATCCTTTGTATGGGTACGGAATGGGTGTCAGATATGTTTTTACCATACTGCTTCTGGCTGCAATTATTTTGGACGAGCGGTTTATCAATAAGTTCCTTCCGAAAGATGAAAAGCTGCTTTTTCCCGGAGAAAAGAAGCGGTCTATATTTGGCGAACTATTTATGACTCTGATCAATATCCGTTTTGGATTTTCTCATTGGCGGAATCTAACAGAATATTTCCGTTTACGAAGGCAGCTTGCAGTTGTTTCATCAAAAGAAGAAAAACCAAAAGAACTTTACTCATTGTTGCTTAAACAAAAAATTAATGCTATTGCCGCAGCCCGTTTTGACAATAAAAATGTTCAGGTTTCTGGTCTAATTGCTCGATTTTGGGCCGGACCGTCGTTTCGCTTAGGAGAGTTGACGCTTTATCAAAAAGTGTGGTTAGCAGTTATAATCATATCCAGTTTATCCTCTCTTTTTGTGGGTTGGCTGTTGTTATTTTCCTTATACTTTCCCTACAAGCTAACTTTTACTATTGTGACCAGCCCCCCTTTTGCTTTTTTGGGAATTTTGGGTTATTTAGTTACTATTATTTCGCTTATTGAATTTTACCGTAAACGTCAATGGCAGTCTCAAGCAACTTATTTAGACCGAGTATCTCCTTATACCAATGCTATATTAATTCATTCCAGTGCTTTAACCGCACTAATTTACCTACCGGGATTTCTTGGGATAAGACATCCTTTGCTGGGAAGTGCTTTTTTCTGGGATCAGTTTAGAAAATACTGGGAAGCTTTGAAAGAAGCGCAAAAGTGGATCGGGGGAACGGTTTCTGCGGCAATAGGGTTTTTGCCCGGTATTGGAAATGCCAAAAGTTTTGCTGAATTTGGATTAGGATATGATTATCTTGCAGACAAACCGGTAACTGGCTGGGATCGGTTATTTGCAGGGATTGGAGCTATTCCGGTTGTTGGAAATCTGGTCCGTGGTACGCGGTACGCAGTACAAATTGCCAGAGTTGTTAAAGCGGCGGACACGATTGATAAGGTAGCAGGCAAAGTCAACTTTGCCAAGGCCGCGCGGGATGATTTGGCTCACGCGTATTCAGAACTGGCAAAAGACCTTACTGCATTATCAGTGGAGCAGACTCGGGCATATGCAAAATCACGTGCCGATGCGCTTGACAACTGGCAGAAATCAGGATACGTATCCACATCAGGCAGCGGCAGATATTCGATGCCGGTTAGTAATAAAAAACTTGAGTTATTTGTCGGAAAAGATGGAGCCCAAGGATTGGGTTTGAAAGTCGGAACGGACAAAATAGGACAAGTTAGTGTTGACCACAGTAATAAATCTATTATGTTTGATACGATAACTGAACATGGGCAAAGCAGCGGAGAATTTGGTTTTGTAACTAAGTCGCTTCAGGAAAAATATCCTGATTATACAGTCATGGAGCGCCAAGCCTACGACAGCGGGTTTTCTTCTTATAATGTAGTTGCTCCGGATGGCACAAAGAGCCAATTTTATTCTGTTCCAACAGTTTCCAGTCACCAGGTTCCTATGGTCGGAAGCAGGTGAAAGAATATAAGTTTGACAAAAATACTATTTATGAGCTATTAAAAACATAAGATATTTGTAAAAAATCTATTTAAAAAATTGTTTTTTGTTTTTGACACATTGCTGATATTTTCAGCTATCGTTGTTATGTCTGTTTCGGGAAAGATGGATATCAGTTGACTGTGTGGGAAAAGCCGGTTCTGAATTTGAAGATTCTTTAACTTATACGAAAGTAAACACAGAAAATACGAGTCAAGGAAAAGATTTATCTGATGGCTCTGTATAAGAATGTTAAAACAAAGATTAAGCCAAGACAATTCAATAAGATCAAGAATGCGAATAAAAAAATCATGAATAAATTAATTATTGCTTATATTTTTGGAATACTCTCTTTTGTAATGGCAGTGACTGGCGTTTTTAGTTTGTTTTTCTCAATTCCGGGACTTATTCTGGGGGTTATGTCGCTTAAGATGCCGGAGAAAAAAGTCATCATTCCACTTGGATATCAAGGAAGGGTAGGGAAGAAAAATATCACAGCTCAGCCTTTTATGACTACAAAGTATTTGTCTTATATCGCAATTGGATTAAACGTGTTTAGTATGGCGGTTTCTCTTTTCGCGACAGTTGTTGTTGCTGCTTTATTTACCGCGGGAACAAAGTAGTCTTTAGAGCTCTTTTTTTATCTCACCGGTTTGTTTATTTACCCTATACCAGTTAAACGTTGCCGTGTGTCCGTCTTTAAATTCATAGACTTGTACCATATAAGCATCATTTTCCTCGCCGTTTACAAGGACTTGACCATTGGGAATTCTTTTGAGGTACTCTATTACTTCGGGTAATGACTTGATTTTTGTTACTGCCTCATCTTTTGTAATCCCTCCATCTTCTGTATCGGGGAATCGGAAGGTCTTGAGCATATAGAGGAGCGCATTTTCATAGGAGGCTTTTTCGGCATTTGTCCCATCTGCATAGACAGCTATGCCATAGATCTGACCGTTGATTTTTGTAAAATAATATCTCATGCACTCCATGTACCCACAACTTTCAACAGCTTCAAACGCATAGTTATTAAGTGGTAACTTTGAGAATTTTGCTTGATCCGTAAAATAGCCTTTCATCCATGTCGCTAGATCAGTATCAATTGTGAACGGTTTTGAGATGGCCAGTTGTGCTCCGTCACTAAGTTCGGTATATTTCTTTTGCGAAGGTCCTGTTATGCGAAAGGCGATTGCATCACCATTTTCAAAAACCTGCGTATCTTTTTTTATTTCCCACGCTTGTGGGTATTCAATACTAAATCCAAGCTTAGGATCATTATATACTTGGTATCTTGAGGAAATTTGTTGAGATTGAGGTGTACCGTTTTTTAATAAACCGAATACTGCAAATACTACTACAGCTACTCCTAAAAGAATAACCCATTTTAATTGCAGCTTATTCTTTCCCTTTTTTGTCATACTAAACAATTAATACTATATTTATGATATCATATTTTGGCAGATGTCAATATGGATTTGATAAATATCTATAAAAAAATAATCATTGATCCTTCGATGAGTTGGGTCTTGTTCAAAAACGGTACGTGCGCAATGCTATTGGAACCTCAAAACGATATTAAAACACAAGCTATCCAGATTCTTCGAACACATGGGCCAGTGACAGCGGGTACACCTTCCGGAGATTTTGAAGTGACAAAAACCCCTGAAATTAATGGATGGATAGTAACAGGAAACTATCCGGGAATTATGATGTACGTTTCATCGGAAGAAGCAGGCAATAAAAAAAGTGATTTTGAGATAGGAATGATAGGTAGGACAAAAAGAGAGCTTGATGCGAAAGAATTGGAAGTAGTGTATGTTGAGGATAAACGCAAAAGTATATAATCTATATGATCCCCTATATTAGCATTTCTCTTCGGTAAGTTGTGAGCGAGGAAAAATACCATTACCCCAATTAAGATTTTCATACTGCATAACAACTTATCCTTGAATAATGTAAAAAATTTTCAAATTGGATCTTGGTATGCTAATATTTTTTTATATAATGAAATTGAATCATGTCCAAAGAAAGGAAAAAAAGTTTTTAAAAGTTGGCATTATTCGTTTTCCCTGTTCAAACTGTGACTTTGATACGCTTCATTTTTTTCAAAAATTTAACCACAAGGCTGAGTTTGTTTGGCATAAAGAAACCCATCTTAAGCCTTTTGATCTGCTTGTATTACCCGGCGGATTTGCTTTTGGAGACAGAGTTTATAAAAAGGCCACTGGGAAGTATATTCTGGATCCAGGTACACAAGCATTAAATTCTCCGGTAATGGTGGCGATTTACCAAGCTGCTAAAAAAGATTTACCAATTTTAGGAATATGCAATGGTTTCCAAATCTTAGTTAAAGCAGGATTATTACCTGGCGTACTGAAACAAAATAAATCAAAACAATTTTTCTGTGATTGGACTACATGCGAAATTATGGGGAATTCTTTTTTTAATGATAAATCTTTATTGCATCAAACATTTAAAATACCCGTTGCACATGGATATGGAAGATATGATATTAGTCAGAGAGAATACCAAGAGCTAGAAAGAAATGGTCAAATTTTTCTTAAATTCAAAAATTCCAATCCTAATGGATCTACAAAAAATATAGCTGGAGTTTCGAATAAAAAAGGTACTATTTTTGGATTAATGCCGCATCCGGAGCGCACTTCAAATGGAAAATATTTTATGAGAGCTATTGAAAAATATATATATGGATAGAACTATTGTTAAATCTTTAGTTGAAGCAATGAGCAGTGAGCATACTAGCTACTGTAGTAGTAAAAAATATTTGGCAAAACTTCCCACCAAGGGAAAATCTGTAATTCAAGGTCCTGGAGAAAATGCGGGAATTGTTGATTTAGGAAAGGGTTGGGCACTGGCTTTAAGAATAGAAAGCCATAACCACCCTAGTTTTATTAAGCCTTATCATGGGGCCGCGACTGGCGTTGGAGGAATCTTAAGAGATATTTTTACCATGGGAGCAAGACCAATTGGACTATTGGATTTTTTAAGATTCGGGACTAATCAAAAATCCAAAAAATTATTACAAGAAGTTGTGAGAGGTATTGCTGATTATGGAAATTGCGTAGGTGTTCCTACTATTGGTGGTGATATTTATTTTGATAAAACCTATGATTATAACTGTGTGGTTAATGTGGCTGCCTTTGGTTTGGTTAAAAAGAAAAATATTATTTACGGCAATGCCTTAACATCAGGTAATGATCTGATCTATGTTGGAGCAAAAACTGGCAGAGATGGTATTGGTGGTGCGCAAATGGCTTCTGCTAATTTAGATTTTGTAGATGACAGAACTGTCCAAGAAGATGATCCTTTTCTAGAAAAACTTTTATTAGAAGCTTGTTGCGAACTAGCTGAAACCGATTGGATAGAAGGAATGCAGGATATGGGAGCTGCTGGTTTGCTTTGCTCTACCACAGAAGTGGCTTTAAGGGGCAGGAAAAAAACTGGAAAGAATTTGGGAACAAAAGTTTATTTAAATAAAGTTCCAGTAAAATCTTCTGGAATGTCTCCATTAGAACTTCTTCTTTCTGAATCCCAGGAAAGGATGTTAATTGTTGGTAAAAAAGAATACAGAGATAAAATTTTAAAGTTGTTTAAGCATTGGGATTTAGAAGCTCATGTTATAGGTACGGTTACTAATGATGGACAGTATTCAATTATTTATGATAAAGATAAGCAAAAAAATGTTACTTTAAATATGGACTTTGATGACGTTTTCAAAGATTTTCATAAGGATTGGGATCTAATCAATTGGAAAAAACAAAAAAGTAAATATGTTGATCCTCCACAATATTTAAAATCTAATATATGGCATAACTATGATTGGATGGTGGGAACAAGAACTGTAAAAGGACCCGATCAGGCTGGCCACTATGCAATTTTAGATCTACCGGAAGTTAGTAAAAGATTAATTGTTAGCTGGAGTTCAGATGAGGGGTTTTCCAATGAAAATCCTGCTAAAGGAATTAACCATGCCTTTGATGTGTGTCTGGAAAAATTGCAACAGTTACATGCAAAACCATTAGGATTAACAAATTGTTTAAATTTTGGTCACCCGAAGGATTCAATTGGCGCTTTTGCGCAAACTATAGATGCACTTGCGCAAAAATGTAAATCTAATGATGTTCCAATAGTAAGCGGAAATGTGAGCTTGTTTAATGCTTACAAGAATCATTCCATCAAACCTACTCCAATTTTAGTGATGGTAGGTTTGAGATAGCGTTTATGTGATTTTCTGCTTGTAGAGTACCTAATAATGCCACTATCTAACTAATTTGGTTTTAGTTCAAAGAGCCATTGTTTTGCCTTTTTCCATTTTTCAGCTGGTATTTTATTTATTTTATCCTTTCTTATATATAGGCAAGTTGGGTTTCCTGTTGTATAAAATTCCTGATATTTATCTTTCAGAAAAGAAGGCAAGGCTCGGTCAGCAGGAGGGTTTTTTGAACAAAAGGCATAATAAAATTCCGGAGGATTTGTTTTGAACATTTGCATTCTGGCATCCAGATATTTTGGAAAATACGGCATAATAGATGTATACCACGAATATTTGTAAGAAGAAGTTCTGTCTGACTGCCAATAAATCAGATCATCCCCTCCATCTAAGAATACCCTGTCATTAAGATCAGTTAACACTTTAACTACTGAACCTGTCTGCAACTCTTTTCCGTAATTGGTAATAAGATCATAGTGAGGATTTGGTTTTTCTCTAAGATAAGAATTGGAGGATAGAGTAAGATATGAAAAAGAAGCGGTTAACAGACAAATAAGCAATAAACCTATTTTCTTGTTTTTAATTAATGCTTCTTTAACCAGCAAAAAAAGCACTAATAAAAATATTCCATACCAGGGTAGTAAATAAAATGAACCGTAAAATATTATGCCCGGTTCAACTATTCTAAGATTTGATAGACCAAGCAATAAAAACATTGAAAGTACCGGTATGAAATTTCTGCGCGATTTTAAGAAATATAATAATGAAAAAAGAAAAATTACATCAATTGAAACTATAAAATAACGGAAGAAACCCCAAGTACCGTTAAAAAATAAATATATATTGTAAAAAAAAGCTTTTAGAATTCCGGGTCCCAATAAATTATGACCCTTTATTTCAGAAGCAAAAAACACCTGGTTATTAGTGGTAAAAACATTGAAAATATAATCCTTTATGTTGATATTTAAAAAAACAATTATTGTCAAAAATGCAAATAGAGTTATAGAAATAATTTTTGTTTTAACCGATTTTTTTCCTAAAAGTATAAATCCGTACGAAATAACCACAACTAGAGTGTATGGTTCGCGCATAAAAATTACAAACCAGGTAAAAAGAGCAGTTAATATATAATCAAAGTGATAAATAACTTCTTTTCTGAATTTATACCAGATGAGTCCTGCTGTGTATACTATTGGATAAACAACAAAACCTTCAGCAAGAAAGCGGTTTCCAAAAAGATAAAATTTACTGAATTCATAGAAAAGCACAAAAGCAGCTCCCGCAAAACGAAATCTGTAAATGATTAAAAAATCCATCACAAATCCGAACAAAAGTAAAAACTGCCTGTGTCTTAACAGTAATTCATAAATACTTTGAGGATGCAAAACCAGCTGAAGATAATAACTTATATAAGCCATGAGAAATTGGTGATTGAAAAAAATATCAGAATACAAAATTTTGCCTTTAAGCATGAAGTATCCTGCTACATAATTAAAGCAGTCATCTGCGCATCCGAACGCATTAATTCGCGGGATGTAAATTTTGTAAAGGAGATAATAAACAGGAAGAAGAAAAATAAAAATAATTAAAGGGAAAAATAATTTATTTTTGGATGATTTATTAAATTTCAATAAAATATCTAAAACCATAAATGCAATTCATAATACTATATATAAATATGATTGTCTATCTTTACAGTAGATATTTTTAGCTTATACCTTTTGCTCAGATTAAATCTAAACTAGGGTATATTGACTTGCAAGCATATTTATGATTATAATTTAGTTATGAATCCAAGAGTTGATGTTAATAATAATTTTTCTCCTTCCAACAGCTCACTATCTATGAGTGCTGGGAGGATTGTGGATAGTTGATAATTTAAAAAAATAAAATGAAATGACCTCCCAGACGGGAGGTTTTTTTGTGCTTGTTCGCCAAAATTACACTATGAGGCGTGTATGAATCCCGATTTAATCGGGACTGAAAAGCCGAATAGTAAGATTTAGGCGGGGTAAAAATATGAGATATAAAAATATAAATTTAATCATCGATTTTGACAGTACACTTGTAAAGGTTGAAGCTCTTGATCTACTTGCAGACATTACTTTGGAAAACAGAAAAAACAAGAAAGAAATTACTTCAAAGATTAAGGCGATCACTCAAGGCGGTATGGAGGGGAAAATATCTTTCGACAAGTCACTGGAAAAGCGATTAAAACTATTCAGCCCGCACAAGAAAGATATAAATAAATTAATTCAAATCCTGAAAAAAAATATAACACGTTCCGCTTTTGAGAATATAGATTTCTTCAGGCAACATAGTGATTCAATATATATCGTTTCCGGAGGATTTAAGGAGTGGATTATTCCCGTTGCTAAAAAGCTTGGGATTACAAGAGATCATGTGATAGCTAATTCTTTTTTATACAATGGGGAAAATGACATAGTAGGGTATGACAAAACGTGTCTTTTGACAAAAGACTGTGGAAAAGTAAAAGCAGTTAGAAAACTTAATCTCAAAGGAAAGGTGGTAGTTGTAGGCGACGGTTACACGGCTTATGAGATTAAAAAAGAAAAAGAAGCGGAGGTGTTTATTGCTTATACGGAACACATTGCAAGAGAAAATATAGTTCAGCAGGCAAACTACATTGTAAAAGATTTTTATGAAATTATAGATATATTTAAAAAGGATATAAAAAGCACGTTGCCTCAAAAAGTGCTTCTGCTTGAAAATATCGATCAGCAAGCGCAGGAATATTTTCAAAAATGCGGATATAAGGTTGAAGCAATACCCCGCGCTTTACCGGAAAAAGAGCTGATTAAAAAAATTAAAGATGTTACTGTACTTGGTATTCGTTCTAAAACAAAGGTAACAGCGTCGGTAATTAACAATGCAGACAGGCTATCCACAATAGGAGCTTTTTGTATCGGTACGGAACAGATAGATATGAATGAATGCTTACAACGTGGAATTGCAGTTTTCAATGCTCCATACGCAAATACCCGAAGCGTTGCAGAACTTGCAATTGGAGAAATCATTATGCTTTTAAGAAAGGTTTTTGAAAAAAATATACAGTTGCATAGTGGCATATGGAACAAATCGTCTATAAATTGCCATGAAATACGGGGAAAGAAACTTGGAATCATAGGATATGGAAGCATCGGATCGCAAGTCTCTGTTTTTGCGGAAAGTTTAGGTATGAAAGTTTATTATTACGATATTAAAGACAAACTGTCTTTTGGTACAGCGGAAAAATGCCAGGATTTACATGCGCTTCTTTCAACAGTTGATGTGGTAACTCTTCACATAGACGGAAGAAAGGAAAATAAGAATTATATTGGTGATAAAGAATTCCGGTCCATGAAAAATGGCGTAATTTTTCTGAATTTAAGCAGAGGTTTGGTGGTGGACATAAACGCTCTTGTTGCGCATCTTAAATCGGGAAAGATTGCAGGAGCGGCAGTGGATGTATTTGCTGAGGAACCGGAAAAAAACGGCCAAAAGTTTACCTCACCTTTGCAAAATTTCACAAATGTAATTTTAACTCCGCATACTGGCGGAAGTACAGAGGAAGCACAAAGAAATATCAGCACATACGTTAGCCAAAAAATTGTGGAATATCTTAAATACACAAGAAAATGTAAGATCTAATAAATTGCTATGAAAAAAATATTTTTTACGCCGGGACCATCAGAATTATACCCAACGGTTAAGAAACATATACAAAATTGTCTTAAAGACGATATTTTATCTATTTCGCATAGGGGGAGCCAGTTTGGAAAGATATATTCTCAGACGGAAACCGGTTTAAAAAATCTGCTTTCAATTCCCAAAGATTATTTTATTTTTTTTCTGTCGTCGGGAACTGAAGCAATGGAAAGAATAATAGAAAATTGCGCAGAAGAAAAAAGCTTTCATTTTATAAGTGGCGCTTTCGGTGATAAATTTTATGAAATTGCCTCTCTTCTTGGAAAAAATCCTCAAAAATATGCAATCGATGTAAACAAAATATTTTTAAAAAAGGGATTTATTTTAAATAACTTTCCAGAACTTATCTGTTTTACTCAAAATGAAACAAGCAATGGTTGGAGTTTTCCATTAAATATAATTTATGATTTTAAAAACAAAAACCCAAGTAGTATTGTTGCAGTTGACATAGTTTCATCCGTACCATGTATAAATATGGATTTTAGTTTAATTGATATTGCATTTTTTTCCGTGCAAAAAGGTTTTGGACTGCCTGCAGGACTTGCAGTGCTTGTGGTTGGTCCGCAAGCATATGAAAAAGCATTAAAATTGGAGAGAAAGGCAAAAACGATAGGAAGTTATCATAGTTTTCTAACACTTAGAAATTATGTTAAAAAAAATCAAACGCCTGAAACACCAAATATTCTGGCAATTTATTTGTTGGGAAAAGTTACTCAGGATATGCAAAAAATTGGAATTAAAAAAAATAAGAAATAATACGCAACAAAAAGCTGCAAAGATTTATGAAGTTCTAGAACAGTGTAAAACTCTGAAACCTTATATAAGATTGAAAAATTACCGTTCCCAAACGGTAATAGTTGCGCAAGGAAAAAATATAGACAGGATACATACTGCTTTATCAAATCTTAATATTATAGCCGGTAAGGGATACGGGAAGGATAAAGATTGTACTATAAGGATTGCAAATTTTCCTGCACATTCAGAAGCTGATATAGATAGACTAATATACGGGCTAAATAAACTTATTGAATAAAATTAGAGAAGCAAGAGTTTTACAAGAGAAGGGTGAGAAGAATTGATCCGCTTGTGTATTAATATTTTTATGTGTTATTATCCTAATTAGAATATATTTTAATATTTTATATCAATTTCTGGTTGCGGATTTTAAAAATGATATTTGGAATAAAATTATTCAAAAAAAGAAAAAAATCACATTATGAGCATTTAAGGAAAAGATTAGTTGTCCGCCACAGCAATCTTCAAGAAAAACTATTACAAAAACACAAAGAAGCTTTTGATTGGTTTAAGAATAATTCAAAGCAATTGGCTGTTGGATCTCTTGGAGGAATAATGCTTTTATCCTCACCGGCAAATATTAATATTAAAACTCCTGTTTCCGCTTTGGCAATAGCAGAGCAATCAATAAAAGACACAAGCAAAGAAGCACTTTTGGTGTCGGATCTTTCTTTGGCACTGCCAAAACAGGTTAGGCCATTGACCGCAGATGAAGAAAAGCAAGTTTCCGATATTTTATCAAGACATTTTGGTTTTACAGTACTTCCAGAAATTAACGGAAAAAGACTGAACAGGACTTATGGTGTTATAGGTGCAGAGCAACATCTGGCTCGTTTTATAGGGGACAATATGGAGACTCATTTTGATACGCCTGAAGAATCAAGAAAATATTATTCTTCGGGAATGGCTCCGGGTCTTGGGGCATGGAGATATTTTACTACCAACGGCCAGTTTACCCAGAAGGGCAAGGAACAAGAAAAATATTATATTGCGGTACAAACTTTTCTTGCTCCTGGTTATAATGAGCACGTTGCGGAATTTAATAATTTTTTTAAATATAGAAAGATGCTGGTTATAAATCCTGAGAACGGAAAAGCGATGGCTACAGTAATAGGTGATGCGGGACCAGCAGAATGGACAGGTAAACATTTGGGTGGTTCGCCCGAAGTAATGGACTATTTAGGCAGGGAAGATGGAGCGAAAAAAGGTCCGGTTCTATATTTTTTTATTGACGATGCAAAAGATACAATTCCATTAGGGCCGGTTAAGGAGTTATAATTACTATATGAAAAAATATTTTTACAGCCACATAATTGAAATAGATTCTATAATACTGGAGTTAAACAAGCTGGATTTATCGGAAAGTGAAAAAACACATTTAATTACGCTTATTGATTCAAGTATACATCACGTAGTTTTAGATGCAATTTTATCCGAACTTTCTCCTGAGGATAAAAAAATATTTTTAGAGCATTTATCATCCGATGAACATGATAAGATCTGGCAGCTTTTAAATGGCAAGATTGAAAATATAGAAAATAAAATTAAAAAAGCCGCAGAGGCTTTGAAGGAAGAACTTAGAAAAGATATAAAAGATACTAAAGAAAACGAATAAGTTGTATAATTCCCTGAGAAACATGAGCAGTAAAGCGAATAAAACAGTAGGGTATTTATTGTCATTAATAAAAAGTTCAGATAAACTAAACGCTCGTGAAAAAGATATTCTTACAGGTAGAATTAAAGGTGAAACGTTGAAAAAAATAGGGAAAAGATATGAAGTAACGGCAGAAAGGATAAGGCAAAAAGAGGAAGAGGCAATTTTAAAACTTAAAAAGAATATTTACCAATTGATCCTTTTTAGTAAATTAGATAATAAAATTAACAAATGATTAGTGAGTTACTGAAAGAACTTTTTCATCTTACTTAATTCACTTGGATTAAAAAATTTCGCTTTTTACCAAGTATATTTCTTAATCATTAAAATTAAAAACTATTACAAAAATACTAGTTGCAAAATGGATTTTTATGATATAATAAATAAATGGCAACAGAAAAAATGAGAAAAAAACCTGTAAAAAAGAAAGAAAAAATAGCAGTGTTGAAAGAAGAAAATTTTGTTCAGCAATTATCCTCTAAAAAAAATAGCCTTTCTCCAAAAAAATCGATTAAAAAATATGTATTGATTAGTTTAGTATTGATTATTGCTGTTTTTCTCTTGTACTATTTTAAGGGCTTATTTATTACGGCTGTTGTAAACGGAGAGCCGATAAGCCGTATTGCTCTAATTCAGGAACTTGAGAAACAATATGGTAAGCAGACTTTGAGCTCTCTTGTCACAAAAACTCTAATTTTGCAGGAAGCAAAGAAACAGAATGTGTCAGTAAGTAATCAAGATATTGATTCGGAAATTAAAAAAATTGAAGATAATCTTTCCAAGCAGGGACAAACTTTGGATCAGGCTCTGCTTTTTCAGGGGATGACAAAAGAAAACCTGATTGATCAAATAAAAACTCAAAAGCTTATTGAAAAAATGTTAGGAAAGGATATAAAAATATCAAACAAAGAGATAGATGATTATATAGAGCAAAACAAAGAAAATTTACCTGCAGACAAATCAGGCGAAGAAATGAAAACACTTGCTAAACAACAGCTAACGCAAAAAAAACTTGTTGAAAAATATCAGTCTTGGATAGGTAATTTACAAAAAAACGCAAAAATAAGTTATTTTTAAAATACCCCGCATTAAGTCTTTAATTTTATTTGTTTTTTCTGTGTGTTATTATATTGAGTGAATCTGGTGGATTTATTATGGTAATATATATTTCAAATAAAAGATAATATGGGTGAATTATATAATAAAGATTATAAGGAACTAGAAATGAAAAATATTGATAAAAATACAGTATTACACAAAGACGTTTCATTTTTGAACGGGTTATTTAACAGTTTGTTTATTTTTGTAGGGATACTAAACACAGATGGCATAATAATTAAAACAGGAGAAAATTCTTCCCTTTGGAGGAGCGACTTCTTTTCATCGCCTTCTCAAAAAACAAGATTTAAAAGCATGTATTCATTTGAGTCAGATAAAGGGTTCAAAAATGGGTATGGGAAATCTATACTAAGGTCAAATGAATTTTTGGGTAAGAGCATTGAAGAAGTATGCGCGTGGTCATATTTAAAAAAAAATAAGCAATTGATTAGAAATGCCGTAAAAAAAGCCGTATTGGGAGAAAATGTAAGATTTGATATTAAGGCACGTGGTGCCAACAAAAAAAACATCCATATCAATTTAGCGATTTCACCGATGTTCTCTTCCAAAAAAAAGATTCGTTTTCTCGCTTTTTCTGCTATTGACGTTACAGAATATAAATTAATAAAAAACAAATATGAAAAACAGACTATTAAGTTGACATCTATACTTGAGAATATGACTGATGCTTTTTTTACACTGGATAGAAAATGGAGATTTACGTACCTAAATGAACAAATAGAACAGGTTTTCAAACGAAGCAAAAAAGAGCTGCTTGGAAAAATTATTTGGAAAGAATTTCCCAATTCTGTCAATACAACTTTTTATTTTAGAGTTCAAGAAGCAATGAAACAGCATATTCCTTCACAATTTGAGATGTACTATAAACCTCAAAATAAATGGTTTGATACGAAAGTTTACCCAGCCCGCACAGGCTTATCTGTTTATATGAGGGATGTTACAAATAGAAAGAAGGTTGAAAGGCGAAAAGACGAATTTATTAGTATTGCAAGCCATGAATTGAAAACACCAATAACCAGCATTAAAGCCTATACTCAAATTGCCAGACAAGATCTTAAAAAGCGAAAGTTGGATAACATAGACCACTATCTGCAACGGATGGATAATCAAGTAACCAGACTTGTAAAAATTGTTGATAATTTGCTTAATATTTCTAAAATCCAAAGCGGGAAACTTGAAATCCATAAGAGCTTACATGATATAAACTTACTAATAAGAGAAGCGGTTGAGGATATACAAAGTACTGTTGAGAGTCATTCCATAGTTGTAAAAACCGAAGTGAAAAAGAAAATTACAATAGATAAATCTTTGATTTACAGGGTTTTAACCAACCTTATTTCTAATGCCGTTAAATATTCTTATAATGCTGACAAAATTATAGTCTATGCCACTGGAAACAAAGTAAGCATTACAGTGGGTATAAGAGATTTTGGTATTGGTATACCTAAGAAAGATCAGGGAAAAATTTTTGAACGTTATTTTAGGGTCAGCAGTCCAAATAAAGATAAAATTCCTGGAATGGGTCTTGGACTCTATATTTCAAAGAGGATTATCAATAAACATGGAGGAAAAATATGGGTTGAAAGCAGAGATGGGGAAGGCTCTACATTTTACTTTACCCTTCCTTTTAAGACTGGAAAAAAATATGAAATATTCTGATAATACCCTACATAAAAAAAAGACAGTTTGGGTTATTGATGACGATATATCCATTCTAAAGGTAATTCAAATTATTCTGGAAAACGAAAACTATAATGTTTTCACAATACAAGATACTAATATGCTTAAGAAAATGATTAAAGAGAATATGCCCGATTTAATACTGCTTGATATTTGGATGTCGGGTAAAGACGGCCATGTAATTACCAAAGAATTCAAGTGTGATAAAAAAACAAAAAAAATCCCCATAGTCATGATATCTGCTTTGTCCAATGTACAAGAATTAGCTGAAAAATCAGGAGCTGACGGTTTTCTGAAAAAACCCTTTGATATTAAAGATCTTTTAGGTGTAGTTTGGAAATACACTAAAAATACCTAAGAATTTAGTCTTCTTTATCACATTTAACATTTTTATTCCGGAAAAAGTCGCAAAGTTTAGTAATAAGAGCGTATCTTATTACTTCCTTATAAATAAGATTGCGTTTGGAATATTTCTTCCGGGTCCTGCTTTATAGGCACCACCATACCAAAGAGCGGTTGAGGCGCCTTCATCAAGATTCATGGCATTTTCCATGCCCATGGTCTTTAAAACACGTGCGGAATCATCCATTGCAGCATTGTAAATAATTCCTATATAAACAGTATTGCCTTTATTTGCTACAAAGTTACGCGGACCCTTGCTGTTGAATTTAGGGTCATTACTCCCGTTGTAAACGATCTGATTCCCTTGCAAAAGAAGCGGAAAATTTGATAAGACTCCATCAATACTTGTGTCCCTGCCCCATTCCAGCGCCCTTCCCACAAATCTTATCCATCCATTGCCAAAAATAACCGCAGGGTTGGTACTATATACGTTGTTATCAGAATTAAAATATGTTTTGTTTTTATTCATAACTAGAAGATCAAACGAGTTGGTTTTTCCGGTGCATGTGGGATATGTTGAGGGGCAAAAATAGGAACCATTAATAGCAGCATATGCACCGTTTCGCAGGACATAATCTGAAAGAGGCAGAGCCAGACAGTTATCTTGGCAGTCGGAGCTTGAAGCAGTGTCTATAATTACACGGGTAGTTGCAAGATCGGCAGAAATTATATCTACAAGGAAATTTCCTGAATCACTTTGTACACTTTGTCTGCTGTATCCGGAGTTTGGTGGATTATTATTTGTCGGAATATTTTCCGTTGGTTTAAACTCTGCGGCGATTCTTGATTTTTCTGAATCTATCTGTAAAGATAAGTCTGTAAGAACTGCTTGGGCGGACGCGTAATTATGTTTAGACAATAATTTTAATGATTTAGCGAATAAGTCATCAAACTTGTCGGTTTTATTACTAATTGCCTTCAGGTCTAGAAGTCTTTCATAATCAGTCGCTGCAAGCTGATAAGTATTTTCTATATCTTTTATTTTCTTCTCCAAGGCTTGATTTATTTGATATTGGTCTTGGCTTTTCAGGTTTTTTAACTCGCTATTTATTCTTTCAAGCTGTTTGGCTAGATCAAAATTTTTCTTATCCAGTTTCCTGCTAGTTTCTTTAAGGCTTATTGTTTGGTTGTTATATAAAAATAATGCAAAAAACAAAACAGTGATAATTAATAGAGGTAAGATTGCAGCAATATGGCGATAATACTTATTGAGATGATTTTTAACCAACATGGTATTATTTAGTTTAACACACTAGCTTCATTTGACAAATTATATATGGTACACTAGAATGAGTAATATGTCTGATAAACAGATTAATTTAGAAGATATAGCAGAAGATATTCGTCCTACAATTTACACGCAAGATTATTCTAAAGATGATCATATTGATGATGTTAAAGTAATAACTTTAAAAAATCATCCAGGAGAAGACGGTGATTTTTGTGAGCTTTTGAAGTTAAATATAGATGCTGAAGTTGAAGGCCTAACAGGCTTTAAACTTGTACAAATAAATAGAGCAAAACTCAACCCAAGATCAATAAAAGCTTGGCATTTACATTTTAAACAGGATGAAATGTGGTACGTTGTGCCAGATGATCATCTATTTGTAGGTCTATGGGACGTTCGTAAAAATTCCAGAACAAATGGAAGAAATATGAGGATGATTTTAGGGGGAGGAGAATCAAGGTTACTTTTTATTCCAAGGGGTGTAGCACATGGATCTGCAAACTTTTTAGAAAGACCGGTGGATATGTTTTATTTTGTTAATAAGAAATTTGATATTAATAATCCTGATGAAAAAAGAATTAAATGGGATGCATTGGGAAACGAATTCTGGTCTCCTCTGAAAGATTAACATGAACCTGATTTTCAAGGAATCCTGATCCTGTTTTAAGCAAATATTATGTTGTTGTTTTATTCAATTAAAGTAGTATAATTTAAATTGTCTAAGGGAACAGGAAGTTATCATCGAGTTTATTATGCTCTATTTCTCTGAGCTTGATAAAATCAAGATTTACTCGAATAACGGCAAGTTTATCGGAATACTGGATGACCTGATTTTTTCAGTAATAAATACTCCATATATTACAAAACTTGTCGTAGTTTCTTCTACGTCCTCAATATTTCCAGAATCCCTGAACATCTTCCAAAAAAAAGAAAAACTAATAATCCCAATACAAAATCTCCAAAAGATAAATCACGTAAAAATGATTATAGATGAACGTTTCAGCCAGTCGGAAATAGCAGAAAATGAATTATTTGTGAAAAGAAATTTACTTGATACTCAGGTTATAGACATAGAAGAAAACGATATCGTAAGAGTTAACGATGTATTAATCCATAATGTGGGAGTGCAGGGTCTTGCAATCTATGGAGTTGATATGGGTTTTTCAGGGATTCTCAGGTGGTTAAAACTTGAAAAGAAAATCAATAAACTGCTTAGAGTATTTGGGCTTTCAATAACTCAATCCATTTTAGCGTGGTCTGATATCCAACCTCTTGAATTAACAAGAGGCAGGGTGGTTGTTAAAACAACTTTTGATAAGTTAAAGGGTTTACATCCAGCAGACGTTGCGGACTATCTTGAAACTCAAAACTTCAAAAACGCTTTGGCTCTTATCCAAGGGATTGATAAAGGCTATCTTGCTGAGGTTGTTTCGGAACTTAACCCTAACTTTCAGAGCAGATTATTAAAACGGTTGGGAGTAGATAAAATCGTTTACATCCTTTCCATGATGGAAACGGATGATGCGGTGGATGTTCTTACACAATTTTCTCAAAAAAGAAGAGACGCTATCATGGAAAAATTACCACCAAAAGAGTCGGCTGAAATAAAAAGACTTCTTAAATTCAGTGAAACTCCTCTGGGTGAATTTTTAACCATAGATTTTCTTACAGTATATTCTGAAGATACTTGTTTGGATGTAATTAAAAAAATAAAAAATTCTACCGTTGATTTTTCCACCCTTGAATATGTTTATATTGTCAATAAAGAAAATCAATTGATTGGGGTAACGGATCTACATGAACTAATACTTCAGAATTCGGATAATCACATGTTTAGATTTATGGTTTCAAAAGTTGTGTCAGCCACTTTGTCAACTCCTGTAGAGGTTGCTTTCAGGAGAATGAGTAAATACAAAATTTCAAGTCTTCCGGTAATTGATCAGAATAAACAAATCCTTGGAATCGTGCAGATCGAAGATTTAAGCCGTGAAATAATCCAGAGGATAGAATAACATGCAAATTAAAGAATTTTTGAAAAGTAAATTATTAGTAAGACTTTCTATTTTTCTTGCTGTTTTCGGACCGGCCACAATAACAGCTATGGCAGATAATGATGCTTCAGGTGTTGCTACTTATTCTATTGCCGGGGCAACACTTGGCTATCCAATATTATTTTTCTTGGTTTTGACTACAATTATGCTGGGTGTTACACAGGAAATGGGTATAAGGCTTGCCTTGATTACGAGAAAAGGTTTAGGAGGCATTATAAGAGAACATTTTGGAATTAAAATATCTCTTATCATTTTCGCAAGTTTATTAATTGCAAATATGGGTATAATCATAGTAGATTTTGCCGCAGTTAAAACAACCAGCCATATGTTGAATATTCCTACAGCGCCTTCAATTATATTTATGGTAATAATTGCTGCTCTGTTTGTAACGAAAGGCAGTTATAAAACTAACCAAAGCATATTTTTAATTTCCACTCTTTTATATTTAGCGTATATTTTTTCCGCTATTAAAGCTCGTCCTGATTGGAATCTTGCTTTGAGCAATCTTATTATTCCTCACGGTGTCCAATTTACACCCGAGTACATGAGAAATTACATTATTATAGGTTTGGGAGTATTGGGTGCTACCATTACTCCATGGGGCCAATTTTTTATTAGCAGCTTTGCATACGATAAAAGAATAGAAGCGGCAAAATTAAAATATTCTCAATTCGAAGCTTATTTTGGAGCTTTCCTTACGGATTTCTTTTCTTTTTTCATGGTTGTTGCAACAGCCGCAACTTTGTACGCGCATAATATTATTTTAGAATCTGGAGAGCAGGCGGCTATTGCTATTAAGCCTTTTGCAGGAGAACTTGCGGGCACTTTGTTTGCAATAGGAATATTAAATGCAGGTTTTATTGGAATAATAATTGTTTCATTGTCCACAGCATATGCGTTTTCAGAATTTTTTGGTTTTACGAGAAGTTTAAATACAAGCTTTGAAAGAGGCAAGATTTTTTATTCAATATTTTTTATTCAATTAGTTATTGCCGCGCTGATAAGTCTGATTCCATCAATTTCTCTGTTTCAAATCGTAATTATGGCGCAGATTTTGAATGCAATGACTTTACCTGTAATCTTTTACTATCTTATAAAACTAACAAATAAAGAAGAAATAATGGGTAAGTATGTAAACAATTCGTTTCAAAAATATTTTGCAACAATTGGAACAGTTGTTATATTCTGTGCCTCAGTATTTGCAATAGTAGCCGTAATTTTTAAGCTATAATCAAAGTATGGATTTACAACAAAAAGCAAATATTTTAAGAGCACTTTGTCTTATCGCAACATCAGAGGCGTCTTCCGGTCATCCTACTTCCTGCCTTTCAGCCGCTGATGTGTCTACTGTACTTTTTGATAAATATTTTAAATATGATATTAATAATCCGGATAATGTCAATAATGACAGATTTATTTTATCAAAAGGCCATGCTGCGCCGCTTTTATACTCAGTTTTTGCTCTTGCAGGAGGCTTAAAAAGAGAGAAGCTTTTAACTTTGAGAAAATTCAAAAGCGATCTTGAAGGTCATCCGACTCCGCGTTTTAAGTATTATGAAGCCTCCACCGGATCTCTGGGACAAGGATTGTCAATTGGAGCTGGAATGGCACTTGTTGCCAAAAAAGACAAACTGACTTATAAAACTTATGTATTATTGGGTGACGGGGAGATTGCGGAGGGACAAATTTATGAAGCAGGCAATTTTTCTTCCTTACAAAATTTGGATAATCTTATTGCGATAATTGATGTAAACAGTTTGGGGCAAACAGGTAAAACTGCTTTTGAATATAATCTTGGACATTATGAAAAAATATTTTCATCTCTTGGTTTTATAACACAAGTAATTGACGGCCATAATTTTCAGGAAATAGAACAGGCGTTTGATGAGTCGATTAATAATAAATCAGGGAAACCATTCGTAATTATTGCAAAAACAGTAAAAGGCAAAGGAGTTTCTTTTTTAGAAGACAGGGAAGATTTCCATGGAAAAGCAGTTCCAAAAGAAGATTTGAATTTGGCATTATCGGAGTTGGGAGTAAGTGAAGACATTATTCATGACAAGACGGTTTTGTTTACTTTTAAATATCCACAATCTACAGAACAAAAAATACAAAACCGATTTGCAGCAGATGCTGTTTTTTCTCAGAAAGAGGAGATGGCAACTCGGGAGGCTTTGGGATTCGCGCTTCTGGAATTAGGAAAAAGAGATAATTCAATTTTTGTTTTTGACGGTGATGTGGCAAATTCCACGTATACTGATAAATTTAAAAAGGAATTTCCAGATCGTTTTATAGAGTGTTTTATCGCCGAACAAAATATGGTAAGCGCTGCATGCGGAGTATCGGCAAGAGGCAAAACTCCGTTTGTTGCAACTTTTGGAGCTTTTTTAACACGCGCGTTTGACCAGATAAGAATGGCTAAAATTTCCGGTGCCAATATTAAATTTGTTGGTAGCCATGCAGGAGTTTCCATAGGTGAAGACGGTCCGTCCCAGATGGCTCTTGAAGATATTGCAATGTTTCAAACAATTCCTGATTCTGTAATATTACAGCCCTGCGATGCAGTTTCTGCTTTTAAACTGACTTTTGAGCTGGTGAATCATAAAGGTATATCTTATTTAAGGACTTTACGGCCAAAAACAAATAATATTTATAAGAACGATGAAGATTTTGAAATAGGCGGATCAAAAATTTTAAGACAGTCAGAAAAAGATGAGTTGGTAGTTGTTGCATCTGGTATAACGGTTTTTGAAGCACTTAAATCTTATGATTCTTTAATTTCAAAAAATATAAATATCTGCGTTATTGATGCTTACTCAATAAAGCCCCTTGATAAAAAATCTATTTTAGCTTGTTTAGATAAATCAAAAAGAAAAATTATCGTAACAGTTGAAGATCATGATATAAGTGGCGGATTAGGTGATGCGGTCTTGTCTGCGATTTCAGAAACTGGTTTATCTATTTCCAGTCATCCTGAATTTATTTCAGGATCTCAAGAGATTCCGAAACAAGTTCGGAATGACGAAAAATGTAGATGTTCTATTAAAGTAATCAAACTGGGAATTGATAAGATGCCATATTCAGGAGACAAGGAAAGTTTACTTAATGAGTTTGGAATTAGTTCAAGCAAAATAGAAGAAAAAGTAAAAAACTTAATTAAATAGTAAACATATATTTATGAAAAAATTGATTTTTATATTTTTTATTATTCTTGTTGCGTTTTTATTAGTACTTTTGTTGACTTCTGGCAATCTCACAAAAAAAGGAACATCTGTTTTAGGTTTGGCCGGTAAGAGCATTCCTCAAGCAGTTCAAGATTCTCAAATTACTCAACAATCTTCGTCTGGTGCAACAAATGATGTCTTAACAAAAATAAAAGATAATGTTTCCCGTTTAACTCCGGATAACATTGCTTCTTCATCCCAAACTATACAAAATATCATAAACGACCTGAAACTTATTCAGGAAAATAAAAAACAGCCTAAAGACGTGATCTGCGAAACTCTTTGCAAATAAACTTCCTGTTTAATGATTAATAAATTAAAAAATATATTGACATGATCGATGATATAATATATCTTTAGATCTAAAGGAGGTGATATTATGAGCGGAGCCGAACTCGGACCGGTAAAATATGATCAAGTAACAACTAAACAACAGGAAGCCAGAGATAAAATGAGGACTGTGATGGAAAAAATGAGAGAAGCTAAAGATAGGCTTGGAGATTATTATGTTTCGTTAATTGGAGAAGGCGGTGAAATAAGTGGGATGGTTTTAGTATCTCCTTGGTGTGAGCCTGTTGGTCGTGGAGGAAACTATAGACGATTTGTTGTTGTGTCGGAAGACGGTGGTTTTAAGGCTATCGAGTTTTCAGGAGCAGAACAAACAAAATCATTGCAAAGCGCCTTAGATTCAGGACAACCTTTGAAAGGGACGTTTACGATGGAAGGACAGGATTCTAAAGTTGAAATTCAAGCTGGAGAAGGAGCTGCAATCATCTATTCAAGTAGAAATGCTTCGATGATGGGAAAAGTTGTTGACGCGAATGAATCAACTGTTACAGGTGCTCTTGATGCTAGTATTAAAAAAGTTCAAGAAGGTCCCAGAGCGCAACTTCTTAGAGCATCCACTACTATAGCTATAGCTGATAAAGTAGAACAAGCATTAAATATTTGAGTTGCTTGATGGATAGATTTGCGAAGGAAAGATAATAACCTAATGTATATAAGTTATGATTACAGCAATTGCCGCGCTTGTCATTATTGCAAATGTAACCCACATAATTAAAGTATACAATTTATTGATGGTGTACTCTCCCATAATTTCTTTATTGCTTCCAATTCGCGCAATAATAAAAATCAGTGGAACCGCAGCAATACCGTTAAAAACTGAAGTATAGACTAATGCTTTGATTGGATTTATGCCAATAAAATTAATTAAGGATCCGATCAGAGTAGAAGATATAATTACACCATAAAAGGCGTGAGCACTTTTAAAGTCAAAACCCTGCTCCTATGCTATAATTAATTCGTAATAGATGCACTAAAATAAGCTATGGATGAGGCAAAAATACATGCGCTCGTAGAACAGAAAAACGATTTACGTGACTCGCGATTCTCACATTTTAAAAATTGGGTTAGAAGCAGATTTGGTAAAAAACAAGATATAAAATCTTGGGAGACAAAAATTCCAGAGAAACCAGGTACTTCTGAGATTAAAAAAGAAGACAGATTGCCTTCAGCAGAATTTTCTGTGTTTGTTGATACAAATGGTACATCTGAAACTTCAGCCTTACCGGAAGAAGGAAGCCGGGACGAAAAAGATACAGTAACACAGGAGTACATTGAAGCTGACTCGTTTCCCGCAAAATTATCATCTGATTCAACGGGTGGTAGCGGTAAACAGGAAACAACAGGTTTAAGCTCTCCGATAACAGAAGAACCTCACGCTATACTTGAAAATATTTCAGGTATATTAAAAGGAAAGATTAAGGAAAACGGTGATATAAATCCGCCGGAATTTAAAAATGCAGGAGTTGCAGCATGTATTGGAACAAACGAAGCAGCCGGTAGAGGTTTTTTTGAAGCAGTACAGGGAAAAAACCCAGATGGATATATTGTGGGAGTTGGAGCAGGTAATGTTTTTACAATGCTACATGCTTTTCAGGATAGCGTTACACCTAAAGGCATGATCCTTGCTGATATTGATCCAAAGATGGTTGCGGTAGGCAAGCTTTTAGTTGATAAACTTTGTACGTCTGATAGCGCTGCGGATTTCAGGAAAAAATTTTTTGGTATTTCAGAAAATGATTTTCTATCTGAGATGCATAAAGTAATTGAGGGTGAAAATAATGTTGTTCTTAAAGAAAGATTAAGCGTATTTCCAGAAGAAACTTGGAAAAAAATATGGAAAGGTATCCAAAGGGATGCGGATCCTCCGATCAAGTGGGATGAAATCCGCAGTTATCAGTACGAAGGGCAAAACATTGATGTTGTTGGAGCATTACTTGATAAGTTTCAAGTATTAAAGAAATTGGCAGATTCCGGAAACATAGCAGTAGAATATGCGGATTTTACAAACCCTAAGTTTATAAACGCTGTCAGACAATTACCCGCATTTCAAGAATCAACAAATATTATTTATTTTTCAAATATTTCTGATCATATTACAAACAGAGGAACCAAACTTGAAAACACAGAATGTTTAAATAATTTAGAAGATTACGAACACTCGGTTAAGCCTGCTATATATATTGATACATTAGGACAAGGGTTAAATTATTATTTAAGGGCAAGAGCCTCAATGCCAGATTTTAATTACAGGGGAATTGTTTCTCGATCGCAAAAACCCGATGGACTTCTTTTTGGAGAAAATTAAACTTAGGTTATTTTTATGGACGAGATTAAAAATCAAGCTGATGAGCTTTTTAAAAAAATAAATATAGAGGAAAAGCGTAAAAAAATAAGAGATATTGAGGCTCAGTCAATGAATCCAGATTTCTGGAAAGAAAATGTTTCCGCTTCCAACAAAATGAAGGAGATGGCAAAACTTCAAAAAGAGATTGAAGAAGCGGAGGAATTGAAGTTTCTTATTGAAAAAGGAGAAAAGGAGGAAGCGGAAAAACTTCTAAAAAAGATGGAGTTTTATCTTTATCTCTCAGGGCCTTATGATAAAAATAATGCCATTGTTTCAATTCATGCGGGCCAGGGCGGGGTTGATGCCATGGATTGGGCTTTTATGCTTTTCAGGATGTATTCAAGATACTTTGAAAGGAGGGGCTGGAAGTCTGAGATACTGGATGAGACAAGGGGAGAAGAAGCCGGAATAAAAAGCATAAGTGTTTCCGCAGAGGGCGAGTATGCTTACGGAAATCTCAAAAAAGAGCAGGGAGTTCACAGACTGGTTAGGCTTTCACCGTTTAATGCTGACAAGCTTAGACACACTTCATTTGCCTTAGTTGAAGTTTTACCTCAAATCAACGAAATAACAGGTATAGATATTAAAGAAGACGATTTAGAATGGAATTTTTTCAGAGCGTCATCTCATGGAGGCCAGAATGTACAAAAAGTTTCAAGTGCGGTAAGGCTAAAGCATAAACCTACAGGGATATTTGTCAGTTGTCAAACTGAAAGATACCAGGCGCAAAACAGAGAAAACGCCTTAAAACTTCTTAAAGCAAGGCTTTGGGCACGGCAGCAGGAAAAGGCAAAAGAAGAAGAAAATAAAATGAAAGGTGAATACAAAGCTGCTTCATGGGGAAATCAGATTCGCTCTTATGTCTTACATCCATACAAAATGGTAAAAGATCTCAGAACTAATGTTGAAACAGGCAACACAGAAGCAGTTTTAGACGGAGATATAGATAGGTTTGTGGAAGCAGAACTGAGAATTTAAATTGTAGCAATATTTAATATTTTCCTTTTTTGCTCAATTTTATTACAAATATTAAACTACTGGTCTTGTAAATTTTATTAAAATATGGTTAACTATTAACTAATGGAAGAGAATGCAGATCCTAAAGTCTTGAATGTTAAGGATTCTAGTTTAGTGCATGATTTTTCCGGAAGCAAAGATACCAATAATGCTAATATGTTCACAAAGAAAGTAATGGTTGTTTTTGGTTTTTTAGTTATAGCAGGTATTTTAAGTGGTTATTTGCTGGTGAACGTCAAAGGTGCACAAAAAATTATTAAAGGGCCAGGTGGATCTTTTCAAACTGGAATAGAAAAAGGGAAAATTTTTGGTTCATCAGATGAAAAAACATTCAAAGATCAAGCAGAAGGAGTATTGAAAACAGGGGGGATAGATGGAGAAGGAGCTTATCATCTGGAAAGACCGGGTGGGGATTCTCAAAATGTATATCTTACTTCATCATTTGTTGATCTTTCTCAATTTGTTGATACCAAAGTTAAAGTTTGGGGACAAACAAATAGTGCAAAAAAAGCTGGTTGGCTAATGGATGTTGGTAGACTTCAAATCCTTGAATAATAATGATTCAGTTTCGCGATGTATCGAAAAAATTTGGAGACGAAATCTCAATTCTTGATAAAGTAAGTTTTTCTATAGATAAGGGAAGCTTTGCTTTTTTAATTGGAAATACAGGTTCAGGTAAAACTACAATATTCAGACTTATAATCAGAGATTTGTTTCCAACAGAAGGTAATATAGTTATTGACGATCTTGATGTTACAAATCTTCCGAAAAATAAAGTTCCTCATCTTAGAAGAAAAGTGGGTACTGTTTTTCAGGACTTAAAGCTGCTCATGGATAGAACCGTTATTGAAAATGTGATCCTGCCGCTTGAATTATCGGGATTTCGTGAAAAAGAAGCAAAAGACAAAGCGGTAGAGGTTTTGATAAATGTAGGCCTTGAAGGAAAGTTGGATAAATTTCCCTTACAGCTTTCTGGTGGGGAAAGGCAAAGAGTTGCAATAGCGCGCGCTTTAGTTTTTAATCCGGAAATTATCTTGGCGGATGAGCCTACCGGCAATCTAGACCTTCAGACCTCTTTCCAAATTTTAGATCTTCTTGAAAGCATAAATAAGAAAGGTACTACCGTGTTTATGGCAACTCATAATGAGAGGATAATTGAAAAAACCGATAAAAAGGTAATGCTGATTGAAAAAGGAAGTATTGTTGAAAAAAATAATAAAAAGGAAGTAAAGCATGCATCTTAACACAGTCAAAAAATATATCAGAAGATCGCCGTATCAGGCTATAGCAGCGATTTTGATTATGACTTTGACGTTTTTTGCAATTTCCGTTTTTTCAATCCTGACTGTTTTTTCAATTAAATTTATTAATTATTTTGAGACAAGACCTCAGCTCACGGTATTTTTTCAAGATGAGGCAAAAAAAGATGAGGTGAATGCTCTTAAAAAGAAACTAGATGTGACAGGCAAGGTATCTTCAATGCGCTATGTCTCTAAAGAAGAAGCTTTGAAAATCTACAGGGAACAAAATAAAAGTGATCCGATTTTGCTTGATTTGGTTACTGCCGATATTCTTCCTGCTTCACTTGAAATACAAGCAACCAAGGCAGAATACCTGTCAGATCTGGCAAAGATAGTTAAAACTCCCTCGTTTGTTGAAGAAGTAGTTTTCCAAAAAGACGTGATTGATACGCTTGTTTCCTGGACTTCCGCAGTAAAAAAGATTGGAATCGGGATAATTTCTGTTTTACTTCTGGTTTCAATATTTGTAATAGTGACAATTATCGGTATCAGGATAACAATAAGAAGAGAGGAAATTGAGATAATGCGCCTTATTGGTGCTACAAACTGGTTTATACGTATGCCATTTATTATTGAAGGAATGTTCTATGGATTTATCGGTGCGTTTTTAGGATCTGTATTTGCTGCAATACTTCTTGTGTCAACATCTCCTTTTCTTGAAACATTTTTCAAAAGTGTACCTATTTTCCCGATTTCTTATGTATTGCTTTTAGGAATACTTGGTGTTGAGGTTATTTTTGCTTGTTTTCTTGGCGCTTTTGCAAGTTTCGTGGCAGTACTTAGATATTTGAAATGAGAATATTTTTTGCTAACAATGCCAAATAAAAAGATAATCTATGTCGGTCTTTCTACATTTTTTATAGCCTTTCTGCTTTTTAAGGTAAATATTGTATTTGCGCAAGAAACTCCAACTTCTACGTCAGTAGAATCTACGCCAACTTCCGGTCCAACATCAACCCCAACTTCCACTCCTACACCGGGCTTGTCTGCAGATGATGCGCAACAGCTTAAAGATCTACAGGATAAAATTAAACAGTACGAGCAAAAAATTGCAGACATTCAAGGACAGGAAAAAACTCTTTCTTCACAAATTCAGATTATGGATAACCAGATCAATCTTACAGAACTTAGAGTAACTGATATTAAACAAAAAGTGCTCAATTTACAAAAAGATGTTGAAATAACAAGACAAAAAATTTCCAATCTTCAGAATAATATAAACATAATTACCCAGGCTATGATTCAAAGGATCGTGGCAGTATATGAATTTGGTAGAGCAGATCCCTTACATATTTTTTTAACATCAGATAATATTTCAAATTTTTTAACAAGACTCCAATATTTAAAAATAGTGCAGATTTCGGATAAGAAAAATGTTTATGCGTCAGAGCAGGCAAAAGTTGACTATTCAAATCAAAAAGGCATACTTGAAGACAAGCAGAAAGAGGAAGAAGCTCTTAAAAAAAAATTGGAAGTTTACAGCAATCAGCTGGAAGATGAAAAAGAATCAAAGCAAGAATTATTAGCAATTACCAAAAATGACGAGGATCGTTATCAGCAACTTTTGCAGGAAGCAAAAAAACAAATAAGCGCTTTTAAGTCTTTTGCTCTTTCTCAAAGCGGCGGAAGCGTTTCCATACTTCCTCCACAATCAAGCCCGGACGGTTGGTACTATAATCAAAGAGATGAAAGATGGGGCAGAAATCTGATAGGTGCGTCTTCCGAACAGATGTGGGAAGTAGGCTGTTTAGTGGCATCAGTTACTATGGTTCTTAAAAAACATGGTAGTAATGTTACACCTGCTGATATTGCCTCAAGTTCTTCATATTATTTCTCCGACACAGCATATATGCTTCTTCCGTGGGCCGGGGGAAAGTTTACTTCGGTTTGGGGCTTAGACCAGTCTGCAATAGATAATAAATTGTCCGCAGGAGAACCTGTAATTGTGGGTTTAAGAGCGGGTCCTCTTGGTATGCATTTTGTAGTGCTAAAAAGCGGGTCGGGTGGAAATTATACCATGAATGATCCCTGGTACGGGGCGGATCTGAAATTTGGCGATTATTACTCTACTTCTCAAATATTTCAATACGGCTTTTACAACGGTTGATGTTTTAGAAATTATAGATTATAAATTAATTATCCGGATATCACAGTTCCGGGACATCCATGCTTACAAAAAGGATAGTTTGCTTTTTATCTGCTTTTTCTGTAGTTTCTTTCTTCTTTATACCCTTAATCTTTGCAGATTCTGCAAACGTGGTAATAAACGAAGTCTTACCAAATCCTACTGGAGGCGGTAGCGAAGACGGAGAATATATTGAGCTTTATAATAAAAGTGATCAGGTTATCAACCTTACTGATTGGAAATTGGATGACATAGAGGGAAGCGGAACAAGTCCTTTTGTAATTAAAGATGTAACCATAGCCGGAAAAGGATTTGCAGTTTTTTATAAAAGCCAGACAAACATAGGATTAAACAATAGCGGTGGAGATGATGGGAGATTAGTAGGTCCGGATGGTCAGGAAGTTGATAAAATTCATTATTCATCCACTCATGAAAACGTTTCGTTAGGCAGAGCACCGGATGGAAGCAGTACTGTTATAGAACTTACCTCTCTTTCTCCCGGCGCTTCTAACGGCGAATTGCCCACTGCTACGCCCACAATTGAACCAAGTCCTACAAATTCTCCCACTCCTACAAAAGAACCCACGCCTACCAAAGTTCCTGCCCCCACAAAAACGCCAACTCCTATTCAGTCTGCTAAAACTTCCACCCCAACGCTTTCTAAAAGTTATCCAGTTAACGGTTCAATTACCATATCTCCTAGTACTAAATTAGTAATGGTTGAAAAAAACAGCAAGCAAAGCAGTATTTCTTCTAATACAGTTCTTTCCGAAAGCACAAAAAGCGCAACTTATACTTCTGTTTCAGGAAAAACAATTACCCAAACTCCTAAAAAAGAAAATAAATTTTTATCTATTGAAAAAAGGAATCTGCCTGTTATCCTATTTACCGTTGGAGTAGTGTTAATAACAATTTGTGGTATACTTCTTTTTAAAAAATATGGTAAAACAGATATTGCAGATGAAGAACTTTGATCAAAAAATAATAACAAATTCATATAAAGAAACTGAAGAATTAGGTAAACTGTTATCACAGAGTTTTAAAGCAGGAGATGTTGTTTGTCTTTATGGAGAGTTGGGCAGTGGCAAAACCACTTTTACAAAAGGAGTGGCAAGGGGTTTAGGAGTAAAAAATAGGATCATTTCTCCAACTTTTATTTTAATGAGGCGTTATAGTCTAAATGCCAAAGATCAAAGATTAACTCCGATAGACTCAGTCTCAAAAATAAAAAATCTCTATCATATTGACTTATACAGATTGGAGAGTCAGGACATAAAAGGTTTAGACTTAGAAGAAATAATGCAGGATAAAAGTGGCGTAGTTTTGATTGAGTGGCCAGAAAAAATAAAGGATTTTCTACCCGGTAAAAGATGGGAAATCAGTTTTAAAATATTAGATGAGAACTTACGCAAAATTTTAATTGAAAAGTTATGAATAAGAAAAATAACCAGGTACAAAAGGCGGTAAAAATATTAAATAAAGGAGGAATTGTAATTTTTCCTACGGATACTGCGTTTGGAATTGGATGCAGGATTGATAAGCCCGATACTATTATGAGGCTGTTTAAAATAAGGCGAAGGCCGGAAAGCAAACCTACTTCTATACTTGTAGATAGTATTGAAATGGCGAAAAAATATACTCAAGTTATTAGTAATGAGGTCCTTGAAAAATTGATTAAACCTTATTGGCCGGGCGCGCTAACAATTGTTTTACCTGCTGTTAAACCTCTTGTTCCAAGCTTGGTTAGAGGTGGAGTAAATAATATAGGAATCAGAGTGCCTGACAATGATGTTATGCTTGAAATCATAAAGAGAGTTGGTATTCCGATACTTGGTCCGTCTGCAAACTTTAGTGGATATCCTACGCCTTTTACTTTTGAAGAAATAGATAAAAATATTATAAAATTAGTAGATTATGTTATTAAGGGAGAATGCAAAACATGTAAAGTGTCAACGGTTGTGGACTGCTCGGTTAATCCTTGGAAAATTGTAAGAAAAGGAGCTATAAAGCTAAATTTTTGATTTATGAATAAAATATCTGCGAAATTGAATATTAATACTAGAGATAATAAAAAGATTATAATTAAATTAGAAGTTAATGGAAAAGAATATAAAAAATATTCCATTAATCCTTCAATAAAATCAGAAATTGTATTAAGTTTGATAGATCAAGCATTAAAAGAATCAAGGACTTCCATTGAAAATATAGATAGCATAAGTGTGGAGAAGGGTCCGGGATCATTTACGGGGTTAAAAGTTGGCGTGGCGATTGCAAATGCTCTTTCTTTTGCCTTGCTTCAGAAGCTGAATAATATGAAACTTGGGGCAGTTGAATCCCCATTGTATTAGTCGATAAAAAGAATATATAATAAGTTTATGAAAGAGTTTTTGGTGCACATTTTTGTGCCGCATCAAAAAAATAATCACAGAGCAAAGCTTCTTCATAATTCAAGCATTTTCTTTTTGATAGTTTTTCTTTTAGCAGCTAATTTCTTCTTTGGCATTCTCAAAAAACAAAACCCAGATATTTTGGGAGTTTCTTATTCCGTGTCAGATGTGGATATTCTCAGTCTTACTAACCAGATCAGGCAAGAAAATGGGCTTTCCTTGCTTAATCTGAACAACGAACTTTCACAAGCAGCAGAGGAAAAAGCGAAAGATATGTTTTCAAAGAACTATTGGGCTCATTTTGCACCCGACGGTACGTCTCCTTGGTACTTTATAAAAAATACAAATTATAATTATATATATGCGGGAGAAAATCTTGCCAAAGGATTCACTTCTTCACAGGACGTGGTTAACGCTTGGATGAATTCTCCATCTCATAAAGAAAATATGCTTTCAGGCAAGTATAAAGATGTGGGATTTGCGGTTTTGAGGGGTAATCTTTCAGGTGAGGATACGGTTCTCGTGGTAGAAATGTTCGGGTCAACTGAAACTCCCGCTTTTGCCCAAGTACAGCAGCCAAAAAATATTGAATCTTATACTTCCAAGACTACAGCTGACAATAACCAAAAAGTTCCGGTTCAAAAATCAACCGCAAAAAAAATACAGAATCCAATATTGGGCGAAAACAGCAATAAAAATGCAGTTTTTACTGAACCCTTGATTGACTCTTTGGCAACTTCAAAAAATCTGATTATTTTTGTTTTTTCGGTATTTTTGCTTACGTTACTTGTTGATCTTATTGTTATTGAGAGGAAAAAAATTCCAAGATTAGTAGGACATAATCTTGACCATATAATGTTAATTTTTCTATTTATATTATTTGTAATTTTTGAAAATTACGGAATGATTTTTTAATAACATATGAAAGAGAGAAATATTTCTGAACACAATATATATTATTTTGTGGAGCTCTTAGTTTTGTTATTCGGATTTTTTTTAATTATTCTTTTCTCCTTTAATATCACATTGCAGTTTATGGTTCTCACACTGTTACTCATGTCTTATATCAGCTTGGGTTTTATTCATCATCACTTAAATCATACATTTTCCTCAAAGATTGTGATAGAATATACGCTTGTAAGTACATTAATATTGGCTGGCTTTCTTTTCTTAAATATCAGCAGACTATAATTTTATATTAACATACTAGAAAATATGCTGAAAAATAAACATTCAATCATAAAAGGAGAAGCATGAAAGGCGTTATACTTGCTGGGGGACTTGGAACAAGGCTATATCCTCTTACTCATGTTACAAACAAGCATCTATTGCCGGTTTTTAACAAACCGATGATTTTCTATCCAATTGATACTCTGGTAAGTGCTGGGATTACAGACATACTTATCGTAACTTCCGGTCCGCATGTGGGACATTTTTTAGGAGTACTTAAAAACGGAAAAGAACTGGGAGTTAAACATCTGGAATATGCGTATCAGGAGAAACCTGACGGTGGTATTGCAGACGCGCTTTCGCTGGCTGAGGACTTTGCCGACGGTCATAGTATTGCCGTAATTTTAGGGGATAATACAACAGATGCGGATATCTCTACATCTGCTGATTCATTTAAAAGCGGAGCGATGATTTTCTTAAAAAAAGTGCCTGATCCTCATCGTTTTGGTGTTGCTTATTTGGATAAAAATAACTCCAAAAAAATAGCTAAAATTGTTGAAAAACCAAAAGATGGTTTATCAGATTTGGCAATTACCGGTTTATATATGTTTGACAACAATGTGTTCGATTTTACCAGAAAATGTGATCCGGGTTGGGCGGGCCGTGGAGAACTTGAGATAACGCAAGTGGTAGATTTTTACCTTAAAGAAGGACAACTTGCTTGGGAAGAGTTAAGAGGTTTCTGGAGCGATGCGGGTACTTTTGATAGTTTATATAAAGCCGGTAGTTATTGGGCTAAAAAACATTCTTCATCTAAAAAATAATGATGCCTTCATTCGGATTTAAAATAATTTCTTCAGATATTGAATATAAAAATCCTTTTATGAAGATATATAAACATAAAATTGAAAATCCTGATGGTAAAGTATCTGACTATTGGGTGGTGTCAAAAAAAGATTATTCAATAAGCATCCCAATCTTACCTGGTGGATATACTTTATTGGTAGGTCAGTACAGGTTGCCGGCAAATTATTACTCTTGGGAGTTTCCGATGGGTTATGCTGCCGGATTAAAGCCGGTGGATATGGCCGGGCAGGAGCTACGGGAAGAAACTGGATTTGAAGCTAAAAAATGGGATAAAATAGGATATTTTTATGCTGCAAATGGATGGAGCACTCAAGGGACAAACGTTTATGTTGCCTCCGACTTGGTAAAAGGCAAAAGAACCCCGGAACAAACAGAGTTTTTACGGATTAAAAAAATACAAATCAATGCAATTGAAAAAATGATTGTTTCGGAAAAAATAAAAGATGGTCCAACTATTATTGCTTTTTATTTTCTTAAAAACTATTTAAATAATCAAAAAATATGAAATTACTTGTTACAGGCGGAGCAGGTTTTATTGGAAGCAACTTTATTTTATACTGGTTGAATAATTATCCGCAGGACAAAATAATAAACTTGGATAAACTGACATATGCCGGAAATCTGGAAAATTTAAAAAAAGTTGAAAAAAATTCCAATTACACTTTTGTTAAAGGAAATATTTGCGATGCGGAATTCATTGAAGGCGTAATTCGTGAAATTGATGTTATTGTTCATTTTGCCGCAGAAAGTCATGTTGACAGATCTATCAGGGAACCTTCGGATTTTGTTATGACAAACGTTGTGGGCACGCAGGTGCTATTGGACGCAGCGTTAAAAAATGGAGTTAAAAGATTTCACCACATTTCAACAGATGAAGTATTTGGCAGTTTGAATCTCAATGATTCGAGTAAATTTAATGAACGAACAAATTATAATCCCAGAAGTCCTTACTCAGCTAGTAAAGCCAGCGCAGATCATTTAGTAAGAGTATATTATTATACTTACAACTTACCTATAACCATAACAAATTGTTCAAATAATTTTGGTTCCTATCAGTTTCCCGAAAAGTTTATACCGCTTGCGATAACAAACATTTTAGAAAATAAAAAAGTACCTGTTTATGGCGACGGTTTATATATACGCGACTGGTTATATGTTGAAGATCATGTAAGGGCAATTGATTTGGTATTAGAGAAAGGAAAGATAGGGGAAACCTACCTGATAGGAGGGATGCTTAATAACATTTCCAATATTGATATTGTGAAAAAAATTTTGAAGTTTATGGATAAAGATGAGGATTATATTGAATTTGTTAAAGATAGGCCCGGACATGATAGAAGATATTCTGTTGATTGGTCTAAAATAAAAAGTGAACTTGGTTGGCAACCTAAATATGATTTTGAAATTTGGCTTGAAAAAACCATTGATTGGTATAAAGAGAATGAGGACTGGTGGAAAAAAATTAAGACAGGAGAATACTCCAAGTATTATCAGGAGCAATATGGACAAACATGAAAATTGCAATAACAGGAAATACGGGACTTATAGGATCCAGATTTATAAGACTTTTAAGTAACAGTTTAGATATTTGTCCGCTGAGTACTTCAACTATTATTGATATTACAAATAAAGAATTGGTTTTTGAGTCCTTAAATAAAATAAATCCATTAATAATATTACATTTGGCTGCAAAAACTGATGTGGACGGATGCGAAAAAGATAAAAATGATGATTTGCAAAAACTTCAGAAAGCAAATATTTTGAAGAATAACGAAGTAAATTTTAATGAAATAGACAATCTTCAATGGCAGGGAAATTCCGGTTCATTTGCTATCAACGTAGCTGGAACCAAGAATTTAGCCGATTTTGCAGAAGAAAAAAATATCAAATTTATTTACATATCCACTGATTTTGTTTTTGACGGAGAACAGGAATATTATTCCGAGGAAGATAACCCGCATCCAATAAATTGGTATGGTACGACTAAATTTTGGGGAGAAAAATACGTTAATAAATATACAGAAAATTTTCTTATTGTAAGACCTTCCTATCCCTATGGAGTTAAAAGTGAAGTGAAAAAAGATTTTCTTTGGAAGATGGTAGATTTTTTAAAATTAAAAAAAGAAGGAAGTTTTGTTTACGATCAAGTTATTACACCTACTTTCATTGATGATATTGTTTACGGTCTTGATTTTTTGATAAAAAATAAAGCAAGCGGAATCTATCATCTGGTAGGAAACAGTTTTATTTCACCTTATGAAATCGGATTATTACTTGCTGATTCGTTAAATATTAAAAGAAGCGCTATACATAAGATCGCCAGAGAAAAATATTATAAAGATAGAGCCCGCCGTCCCTTCCAATCGAGAATAAAAAATGATAAAATTGTTAAACTTGGTTTTAAAACTAAAACTTTTGAGCAGGGTCTTGATATTTTAAAAAATACTATATGAAAATAACTTTTCTTGGTCATGGTTATGTGGGACTGGTCACTGCGACAGTTTTTGCAGATCTTGGTAATACAGTTCATGTTATTGGTCACACAAAAGATAAGATTGATAATCTTAATAAAGGAATAATACCAATTTATGAGCCTGGTCTCTCCGAGGTAGTTCAGAGAAATATAAAGTCTAAAAGATTGTTTTTTACGCTGGATTATTCTCCTTATATTCAAGAATCGGACATAGTTTTTATTGCGGTTGGAACTCCTCCTAAGAAAAATGGTGAAGCGGACTTAACAACAGTTTTTGAAGTTGCCGAAAAGATAGGTAAAAATCTTAGCGGGTTTACGGTAGTTGCTACTAAGAGCACTGTTCCTGTTGGAACTAATAAAAAAGTTAAAGAAATAATCAGCAAAACAAAGCCGGAGAAAGCTGAATTTGAGGTTGCGTCCGTTCCGGAATTTCTAAGAGAAGGTTCGGCAATCGGAGATACCTTAAACCCGGACAGAATAATTATCGGGACAGAAAGTAAAAAGGCAGAGGCACTACTCGTGGAACTGCATAAACCCATAGATGGCCATTTTGTTCTTACAAATTTGGAAACGGCGGAAATGATTAAGTATGCTTCGAATTCATTTCTTGCAGTAAAGATTTCTTTCGCAAACGCAATCGCTAAGTTATCCGAATTAACTGGAGCGGATGGGATAAAAGTTTTAGAAGGTGTAGGATTAGACAAGAGAGTAGGAAAAGAGTTTTTGCAACCTGGAGCCGGATACGGGGGCAGTTGTTTTCCTAAAGATGTCAAGGCTTTAATTTCTATTGCAAAGGGTTACGGCTATAAATTCGCTTTGCTTGAAGAAGTTGAGGCAATCAATAGAAATTCAAGAAATGATATAGTCAGGAAAGCGGAAAAATTATTAGGTACTTTTAAAAATAAAAAAATAAGTGTTTTGGGCTTGGCTTTTAAGTCTAATACGGATGATATGAGAGATGCACCATCTATAGACATTATCAATATGCTTAAAGAAAAGAAAGCTTTTGTCCAGGCTTATGATCCTCAAGCCATGAATAACGCAAAAAAAATAATTTCCGGCATTGAATTTTGCGAAGATATTCATCACACTGTCCAGGATGCCAATCTCTTGATAGTATTAACAGAGTGGAATGAATTTAAAGAAATTGATTTACGGGAAGTGAAAAAACTCATGAAGACCCCTTTGATTATAGATGGAAGAAATATTTATGATTCTGAAAAATTGAAGAAAATGGGATTTACTTATTTGGGTGTTGGAAGATGAAAAAGATTCTTGTTACCGGTTCGACTGGTTTTGCTGGGAGTTTTTTAGTAGAATATCTTATCTGGCAGAAAAAATTTGAAATATCCGGAACATATTTGACGGAACGAAGCATCTCCAATGTTTCTTCTGCAAAAAATATAGTTAATTTTGTTCAAGTTGATCTTACAGATTCATCTAAAGTTTCAGAAGTAATATCTAAAATAAAACCGGACTTGATTTTTCATCTTGCGGCTTTTCCATCTCCTGCGGACAGTTTCAAAAACCCGTCTCAAACAATTTACAATAACATAACTGCGCAAATAAATCTCTTGGAAGCAGTAAAAAAAAATAATTTATTACAATCAAAAATATTAATTGTTTCTTCAGCTGAGGTATATGGTTTTATAGATCCTTCCGATTTACCAGTGGACGAAGAAACTTGTTTTAAGCCAACTAGTCCTTATGCAGTATCAAAATTATCTCAGGATTTTCTGGGATTACAATATCACCTGGCATATAATCTTAACATTGTTCGTGTAAGGCCATTCAACCATATAGGGCCAAGACAATCTCCAGATTTTGCGGCTTCTTCATTTGCAAAAAAAATTGCAGAGATAGAAAAAGGTGTAATAAAACCGGTTATACATGTTGGGAACCTTAAAGCAAAACGCGATTTCACAGATGTCAGAGATATGGTTAGGGCATACACGCTTATTTTGGAGAAAGGGAAGGTTGGAGATGTTTATAATATCGGGTCGGGTAAATCGTATGAGATTTCATATATACTGAAAGAGTTATTGTCGCATACGGACAAAAAAATCAGGGTAGAAGTAGACCCTAAGTTATTTCGTCCAAATGATACACCAGAATTCAGGTGCAATAATAGAAAGATTGGAAGTGTTACAGGTTGGAAACCGGAAATTCTAATAGAAAAATCCCTGAAGGATACTCTGGACTATTGGAGGAATATAATTTAAAATGAATAAGATAAAAATATTATGAAAAAAGCATTAATAACTGGAGTTACGGGTCAAGATGGGTCTTATCTTGCGGAGCTATTACTTTCCAAAGGTTATAAAGTATATGGATTGACAAGAAGAACCAGTACTGTAAACAACGAGAGAATTAAACACATACAGGATCAGATAGAGCTAGTTCAGGGAGATCTGCTTGACCAGAGTTCTTTGTCTGCAGCGTTGGTCACAAGTAAGCCAGACGAGGTATATAATTTAGCTGCCCAATCATTTGTTAAGACTTCATGGAATCAACCTGTTTTAACAGGGGAATTCACGGCTCTTGGTGTGACAAGGCTTCTTGAGGCGATACGTACAGTAAATCCTGAAATAAAATTTTACCAGGCTTCTTCCTCTGAAATGTTTGGAAAAGTTACAGAAACTCCTCAAAAAGAAACTACAAGATTTTATCCAAGAAGCCCTTATGGAGTTGCAAAAGTTTATGGGCATTACATTACCGTTAATTACAGGGAAAGCTATAACATTTTTGCTTGCTCTGGTATACTTTTTAACCATGAATCACCCAGGCGTGGTTTGGAATTTGTCACAAGAAAGATCACTCATGCGGTTGCCAGAATCAGCTTGGGCAAACAAAATAAATTGGAGCTGGGGGGATTAGAGCCAAAAAGAGATTGGGGCTTTGCAGGAGATTTTGTAGAGGCGATGTGGTTAATGCTTCAGCAAGAAAAGGCGGATGACTATGTTATATCAACAGGTGAAAATCACAGCGTGAAAGACTTTGTAGAAGCTGCTTTTTCTGCAGTTGGTATCTCGGATTGGAGGCGTTATGTAGTTGCAAACAAAGAGGAACACATGCGTCCCGCTGAGGTTGATTACTTAATAGGTGATTATTCTAAAGCAAAGAAAATACTGGGATGGAAGCCAAAAACTAACTTTGAACAATTGGTTAAGATTATGGTTCAGGCTGATCTTGAAACGGAGAAAAAAAATAATCAGTAATTCTACTCTTATGCAAACTTTTCTTATTGCTGGTGGCGCAGGCTTCATAGGTTCTCATTTATGCGAAAAACTATTAAACGATGGCAGCAAAATTATCTGTGTTGATAATTTGATTACAGGTTCAAGAAATAATATCGAGGCATTTAAAAATAATTCCAATTTTATTTTTATAAAATATGACATTACGCAAAATTTAAAATTACCTGATGAGATTGATGGAATTTTTCATCTGGCTTCCCCGGCATCCCCAAATAAAAAAAGTCCCAGAAGTTATATTACTTATCCAATTGAGACTCTTCTTGCAAATTCTATTGGCACATACAATCTATTAAATCTTGCTAAAGAAAAAAGAGCACGTTTTGTATATGCTTCTTCTTCCGAGGTGTATGGTAATCCATCTGTTTCTCCCCAGGATGAAAGTTATTTTGGTAACGTGAGTCCAAACGGAATAAGATCTGTTTATGATGAGGGAAAACGATTTGGCGAAGCAATGACTATGGCATATTTTAGAAAATATGATCTTGACACAAGAATTATGAGAATTTTTAATACTTATGGTGATAGGATGCAAAAAGATGACGGTAGAGTAGTGTCCAATTTTATAAATCAGGCAATAAAAGACAGGCCTATTACAGTATATGGCAATGGAAGCCAAACCAGAAGCTTTTGTTTTATAGATGATTTGATAGATGGAATAACTAGGCTTATGATTAGCGATAAGGCGAAGGGTCAATTTTTAAATCTTGGTAATCCTGATGAGTATACGATTATTGAAATGGCTAATATAATTAAAAATTTGACTAAGTCAAATTCAGAAATTGTCTTTGAACAGTTGCCTGAAGATGATCCGCTAAAAAGAAAACCTGATATAGGAAAGGCAATAAAGCTCTTAGGATTTGCACCAAAAGTGGCACTTGCGGAAGGATTAAAAAAAACGATAGAATATTTTAAGCATAATTAAAATGAAAAAAGCAGTAATTGTTTTACCTACCTATAACGAAAAGGGTAACGTTGATAAAATAATTCCTATTTTAGAAGAGGAAGTTTTTCCAAGCATTAAAAATTATGAAATGCATATTCTTGTTGCGGATGATAATTCTCCTGATGGGACTGCGGAAGAAATAAAGACACTCATGAAAAAGTGGAAAAATATAGAACTGAATTTGGGAGAAAAACGAGGACTTGGAGCAGCTTATATAAGAGGAATGACTTACGCTATAGACAAGATGGGAGCAGATGTTCTTTTTGAAATGGATGCTGATTTTTTCCATGATCCTAAAAAAATGCCTGAATTTTTAAATAAAATAGATCAAGGCTACGATTATGTAATAGGTACGCGCTATAGTGGCGGAGGATCAATACCAAAGAATTGGAAGCTTCAAAGAAAAATTTACTCAATATTCGGAAATTTACTTGTCAGGACTATTTTAACGCGTTTTTCTATCCATGATTGGACAGGAGGGTACAGGGCCATGAAAAAAGAAGCATTCTTGAAAGAGAAAAATGAATTAATCGATTTTAAGGGTTACACTTTTCAGGTGGCATTTTTATATAAAGTAGTGAGAGACGGTTATAAGGTGGCAGAGGTGCCATTTCACGCAACTGATAGAGTACTTGGGCGCTCAAAAATTGCTCCGGCTGAATATATTTTTAATTTATTAAAATATGTAATAACTACCCGAGCAAAAGAACTTTTGATGGGTAAATTCGGAAAGTTTCTGGTTGTTGGAGGATTTGGTTTTATTGTAAATGCTGTTACTTTGAGAATTCTTGTGGAGTCTGCGCGTTGGAATCCCGAATTGTCAAATTTAATGGGTGCTGCTCTTGCGATATTTTCAAACTACAATTTCAATAATATTTGGACTTTCAAAGAAAGTAAAAGTAACACGTTCTCAACTTATTTATTTAAACTTTTACAATTTTATCTAACTTCTGCTTTTGGAGTAATTTTTATACAGACAGGTACAATTTTTGTTGGAGATTCAATTTTGGGAAAACAATTCTATTTTATATATTTCCTTTTTGGGACGTTTCTTCTTCTGATCTGGAATTTTACGATGTACAACCGTGTAATTTGGCGCAAAAAAGCCATTCATGTGGCCTAATTCCTCTTCTTGTATTATAATTTGTTTGTTATGGTCAAAAAAATAATTCCTTTCCTGGGAAATAATTACAACAAAATATTGATTTTAATTATAATTTTAACTTCTGCATTTTTGCGTATTTACAGAATTTCTGACTATATGACTTTTCTGGGAGACGAGGGAAGAGATGTAATTATTGTAAAAGGAATTCTTGAAGGAAATTTTACGCTGCTTGGTCCAAGAGTATCGGCAGCAGATTTTTTCACAGGGCCAATTTATTACTATCTCATGGCTCCTTTTCTTTGGCTTTCTAGATTGGATCCTGTTGGACCAGCAGTAATGATTGCACTTTTTGGCATAGCAACGGTTTATCTGGTTTACAGGGTTGCAAAAGAATTATTTAACGAAACAGCCGGTATTATTGCTTCCAGTCTTTATGCTGTTTCTCCTTTGGTTATTGCCTACTCCAGGTCTTCCTGGAACCCCAATCCTATGCCTTTTTTTTCTTTGATAACATTATTTACTCTTTATAAAACAATTAAAAAAACAAATTGGAAATATTTCTTGCTCATTGGAATACTTCTTGGTATTTCAATACAACTTCACTATCAAGCAGTTGTCTTGGCTCTTGTTGTAGCTTTTTTTATATTTATTGCAAGATTTTATATCACAAAGAAAATTGAAGTTCTTAACTTGATAAAATATTATACTCAAGTTTTAGCAGGTTTTATTATAGGTTTTTCACCTTTCTTATTATTTGAAGTAAGACATGGTTTTCCAAACACAAAGACAGTTATAACTTTTGTATTGTCGGCTAACTTGCATCAACAGTATACAGAAGGATCGTCATTTTTAGGAATCATTTCAAATGTTTTTTTCAGACTTTTTGGTAGATTATTGACACGTTTTCCTCCTCCTGAACAAATATCCGTTTCCGGCAATTTATTGCTTCAGTTCTGGCAAGTAGGAACAATTTTATTGGCAATTGTTTCTTTGCTGGTGTTGTTTAAAATGAAAAACAAACTAATTGTTATTTTCTTTTCAGTCTGGTTGTTTACGGGAATTTTATCCTTTAGTTTTTATAAAAAAGCTATATATGATTACTATTTTAGCTTTATGTTTCCTTTACCCTTTTTATTATTGAGTAATTCTCTCTCCAGCTTTTTTAAAAACCGTAAATTTTTTTATCTTTTAAAAATATCATCTTTGTTAATTTTCTTTTTTCTAATATTTTTCAATCTTTTGGGTATGCCTTTCAGATTTGCTCCAAACAGGCAAAAAGAACAGGTAAAAGCTATTTCGGATTTTGTATTATCCAAAACTGTTGGTAAACCCTTTAACTTTGCTTTGATTACCGGCGGTAACTCTGATCATGCATATAGATATTTTTTTGAACTTGCAGATCGTAAACCTGTAACAATAGAGAATCCTGCAATTGATTTGCAAAGAAGAAGCGTTACAAATCAACTTATGGTAGTTTGTGAAGATCCTTACTGCCAGCCTTTAGGAAATTCTTTATGGGAAGTTGCAGGTTTTGGTAGGGCTACTATTTCTGGCGAATGGCAGGTTTCTGTTGTAAAAGTATATAGACTTGAACATTATATGGGAAAGAACTAATTTTCAAGTATTAGATTCAGCAATCAAAACTTTGTCCCCGGGGAGATTTAGTACCAACAATTTACAGACTTTGTTCAGATATAAAATTGACAATTAATCACATCTCCTGAATTTTTCGGTCATCCTTCCATTCTTTTTCGCAGAAAATTATGGTAGTTAAGGATAATGATAAATACCAGTTTTCTGCTTCAAAAATACCCCTCTACTGTCTGATCAATGCGATGATGGGATAGTTTTTCGCATCTTCGAAAAACACCATGGGTATAGGGTATATATGTGGAGTTTTATCTACAAAAAACCCGACCCATAACGGCATATAGTTATTAATTATAAGACGTATTAAAAACAGATCGGGTTTTTATTTTGCAAAGGGAAAAATTATGATGCTCCGATTTTGAACATTGAGGTTCCGCAAACTGAGCATTTTCCCTTTAAAGCTGGTTTACCATTTTTCATGGTAACTTTCTGAGCATTTGGATCTTCTCTTTTTGCTCTGCATTTTACACAATACATGCTTGCCATAATTTTATTCACCTCCCCTCTCTATATCATTAAATAATTTATAAGTTACCTCTAATATTTTTAATTTTTCCAAGTTTTACAAACCAAGAAATTTGAAATTAACAATATTGTTTTTCAATAAAACAAAAATTCCTAAGTTAAAAATTAAAATTGTACTAATAACTATTATAGTTTTTTTTATATCTTTTAAAACATAGGAATATTTTTCATCCTGAATCGGACTGGATAGTGAAGCAGTTTTTTTGTATTGCTTGCTTTCCTGACTTAAAGCGGGAAAAGCTATACTGTAAGTGTTAAAGGCTGAAGTTTTTTCTGTTTGTGCATAAGGCATTTCCATGGAATTTTTGGAGTAATTTGTTTTCTTCATGGATTGTTTTCGAAGTTGAGTAGCCAACTTTTCTCTTTTTGTCCTTCTCTTTTTACTCATGGAACAAAAAGTATCATATTGACAGTAACCTGTCAAGAGGCTAAAATTAACAATACATATTTTTATGCCGTTAAAATTGGAAATTCTAGCAATTTTTATTTATCTTGTTTGGCTTTTAGTACTTACTTTTTTCTTTGTAAGATTTTTTTTATATTATTCCAGACTTTTAAAAAACGGTAAAAAGGAATCTTTACCGGCGCTGCTTGACGGAATTATCGAAAAAGAAGAAAAGACTGATAAAAAAATTGAAGAAATAAGCAAAAGATGTTCTAAATTAGAATACGAAAGTTTATTACATATTCAAAAGGTCGGTTTGTTAAGATTTAATCCATTTAAAGATACGGGCGGGGACCAAAGTTTTATTTTGGCTTTACTTGACTCTCATGACACAGGTGTTGTTGTTTCAAGTTTGCATACCAGGACTGGTACGCGATGGTATGCAAAAAGAGTTGTAAAAGGGCACGGAATAGAGTATGATTTATCAGAAGACGAACAAAAAGTTCTGAAGGAATCAAAGTTTCTATCAAAGGATTAATTGAATGTCAAAAAAAATAAAAATTATTTTAATTGGTTTGTTTTTATATTTTTTATCAACGGGTCTTTCTTTCGCCGTTTTTTCCTACGTACCTTTTCTTGCAGGAAAAAACGCAATAAACTCTGCTTCTGAACCTAAAAAGATAACGAACGGTACTTTAACTTTTGATGAAAGTTTACCTAAAACAGAACCCTGTCCTTTAAATGGAGTTATGTATTCAGAACCACAAAGGCAGTGGTGGGAAAAACATAGGCCTCTTGGGGTAATGATAGAAAATCATGAAGAAGCAAGACCACAATCAGGGCTGTCTTCAGCAGACGTAATTTATGAAGCTGTTGCTGAAGGCGGTATAACAAGATTTTTATCAGTATTCTATTGCCAGGATGCCGGAATTATAGGTCCGGTAAGGTCAGCAAGAACCTATTATTTGGATTTTATATCAGAATATGGTGATGATCCTCTTTATGCCCATGTGGGAGGAGCAAACATGGCGGGGCCGGCGGATGCTCTTGGACAAATAGAAAGATACGGATGGGATGGATATAATGATTTAAACCAGTTTTCAATAGAATTTCCTTACTTTTGGCGTGATTATGATAGGCTTGGCCATCCTGTAGCAACAGAACATACAGTTTATTCCAACACTTCAAAATTATGGGAATTTGCCGACAAGAGAAGAGGACTAACAAACGTTGACAAAAAAGGAAACAGTTGGGACGCATCTTTTGTGCAGTATAAATTCAAAGATGATATTGCTTTTTCCAAAAGACCTGAATCCCAAGTTGCAGATTTTACTTTTTGGGAAGATTATAGAGCCTATGCAGTTAAATGGGATTATAATAAAAAAAATAATGTATATCTAAGGACAAATGGAGGTGCAAAACACACAGACAAGGATAATGGTAAGCAACTTCAAGCTAAAAATTTAGTAATGTTGTTTATGAGAGAGAGTAATGCAAATGACGGTTATGAAAATAATTTGCATCTTTTATATGCAGATAAAGGTGCAGGAAAAGCATTGGTGCTTATGGACGGTAAGCAGATACAAGGTGCTTGGTCTAAAATAGATCGGACCTCAAGGACAATTGTAAAAGATTTATCTGGTAATGAGATAGAGTTTAATAGAGGTTTAATTTGGTTCCATGTTTTGCCAGTTGGGACTAATGTGAGTGTGAAATAAGGGCATTTAAGCAAAATGGGCTATCTGGCAGGAATAAGCCTATGTTAGATGATTTAATTACATCAAAAACAAGAGTTAAATTGTTATATATCTTATTAAATTCTCCAAGCGAGATGTATCATGTTAGGGAACTCGTGAGAAGAAGTGAGGAAGAAATAAATGCCGTAAGGCGCGAACTTCTTTTACTTGAAAAAAAAGGAATTGTACAAAAAGAACAGCGGGCAAACAGAGTTTACTGTTATCTTAATAAAGCGTATCCCTTCTATTTTGATCTGATAAGAATATATTCTAAAACCATGGGCTTGGGGGGAGATATTATTAAAAATAAGGTTAAATTGGGGAAGATAAAATACGCAATGCTTTCAGGAAAATTTGTACTAAGGTCAAAAGATAATCCTGAAGAAGTTGATCTTTTAGTTGTGGGTACGGTTGTTTTACCTGAGCTTGCTTTGCTTGTCAGAAACGAAGAGGCCAAAAGAAGTCAAGAAATAAATTATACGGTGATGACGGAAGAAGAATTTAACTTCAGGAAGAAAAGACGTGATCCATTTATCTCCTCAATCATATATGGATCCAGAGTAATGCTTGTAGGAGATGAACTTTCAATGTTATCTTAGATTTTAGGTTCATGAGAAATCCAAAATCATTCATTCTTATAATTATCTTTGTCTCAGTTTTCCTGCTTTTATTGGATATTCCAAAGCCTTTGAAGTTAAACTTTCAGACGAAAATACCTTTTATAAATAAAAAGATTGCAATTAGTGAATTTCTTATAAATCCTCAAGATTTAAACATTAATTTGGGTATTGCAAGGATCCAGAAAAATATAGGTTATAGACTCGGTCTTGATTTACAAGGTGGTGTCAGGCTTGTTTATAAGGTGGATATGGAAAATATTCCAAAAAATGAAAGGCCGAATGCTTTTGAATCAGCAAGAAATATTATTGAAAGAAGGATTAATTTTTTTGGTGTAGTTGAGCCTACAATACAAACCTTGAAGATTAGTGAAGACTACAGAGTTATTGTGGAGTTGCCGGGAATAACAAACGTTGATGAAGCAACAAGCTTGATAGGAAAAACTGCCCAGCTTTCATTTTGGGAGGAGGGAGCAACTGGAAGCGCAACAACAAAAATAGCAACTCCGTCATCCGGATTGCCTTTTGGTGTAGATTATGTTTTAGGAGCAGGCGCTAAAAAAACAGATTTAACCGGCAAAGATTTGCAGAATACAAAAGTTGTTTTTGATCCGAATACAGGCAAGCCTCAAGTACAGTTAAGTTTCACAAATGACGGAAGCAAAAAGTTTGCAGATATTACAAAAAGAAACGTTGGAAAACCTGTAGCAATAGTTTTGGATAATCAGGTAATAGAAGCTCCCCGTGTTAATGAGCCGATATTAACTGGTAGCGCAGTCATAACAGGATCTTTTGCTGTGGCACAGGCAAAGAGTTTATCAATAGCCTTAAATGCTGGGGCACTGCCTGCACCTCTTCAGATTATCAGCCAGAGTAATGTTGGGCCTTCCCTTGGAATGGAGTCGCTCAAGAAGAGTTTGTTTGCAGGTCTTGTTGGGTTTGTCTCCATTGTTATTTTTATGACTGTTCTTTATAAAAAAGAGGGTATTTTAGCATCAATTGCTTTAATTATGTATGTCATTTTAACGTTATTTATATTTAAATTTATACCTGTAACTCTTACCTTAGCAGGAATTGCAGGTTTGATATTATCTGTTGGTATGGCAGTTGATGCAAATATCCTTATTTTTGAAAGGATGAAAGAGGAGTTAAGATCAGGAAAGCCGCGCGATATTGCCGTTGAAAACGGTTTTAAGCGCGCATGGACGTCCATCCGGGATTCCAACATCTCAAGTCTTATTACGTCCTTTATACTTTATTATTTTGGAAGTGGCATAGTAAGAGGTTTTGCATTTACTCTGGCAATAGGTATTTTGATCTCAATGTTTTCAGCGATTACGATAACTAGGAATTTACTCAGAATATTTGACAGAAAATAATATGAATATTATAGGGAAAAAATATTATTACTTTTTATTATCCGGAATAGTCATTATTCCCGGACTCATATCTTTACTGCTGTTCGGGCTTTTTCCATCAATTGACTTTACAGGAGGGTCAAGGCTTGAGATAAGCGCTGCTAAAAGTCTGGACAAAAATGAGATCCTACAATTGCTTAGAAATAATGGGATAATGGCTGAGAATGTACAGCTTGTTGATAATAAAACAGCAATTATCAGGACTGTTCCAGTTGATCAGAAAACAAAAACAAAAGAGCTTGGTATTTTGAAAAGTAAGTATGGTGAAATTACGGAAAAGAGTTTTGAAACGGTTGGGCCGGTGATAGGAAAAGAAACGGAAAGTAATGCCATGAAAGCAGTGCTTATTGCTTCTCTTGCGATTACTCTTTATATAGCTTTTGCTTTCAGAGAGGTATCAAAGCCCGTCTCATCCTGGAAATTTGGTATTTGCGCGGTTGCTGCGCTGCTGCATGATGTTCTAGTGGTTGTTGGGATCTTTTCAATTTTAGGACATTTCTTAAGCGTTGAGGTTGACTCGTTGTTTATTACTGCACTTTTAACCGTTATGGGTTTTTCGGTTCATGATACAATTGTAGTTTTTGATAGAATCAGGGAAAATCTTAAGAAAAATTACAATCTTCCCTTTGATGTTATTGTAAACAATTCAATCCTTGAAACATTTAACAGATCCCTGAATACCTCACTTACTGTTACATTAGTTTTGCTTGCTTTACTTTTGTTTGGCGGAGAGAATATACATTGGTTTATTGTTGCTTTACTGGTGGGTATCGTAAGCGGAACTTATTCTTCAATCTTCAACGCTTCACCCCTTCTTGTTGTTTGGTACGAATGGGACCAGAGGAGAAGAATTAAGAAGTAAGAATTAGAATGTAGAAAAAAATTAATTGGATAATTCTTCCTTAACGATTTTACTGACCAGGCTTCCATCAGCTTTTCCTTTTACCTTTGGCATTAAAGCGCCCATTACTTTTCCCATGTCTGTTATTGTTTTTGCGCCTGTTTGAACAATTGCCTCTTTAACAAAATTTTTAACTTCATCTTCACTTATTTGTTCGGGTAGATATTTTTGTAATATTTTAAGCTCATTATTTTCTTTTTTCGCTAGTTCCGGTCTGTTGCCTTTTTGGTACATCTTAATAGATTCCCTGTGTTTTTTTATTTCGCGGCCCAAAACTTCTATTACATCTTCGTCTTTTGCTTCGTATCCAGCGCCGCCTTCCTGAATTTCGTAATATCCAATTGCTGAAATAAGCATCCTCAAAGTTGAAGTCCTAACTTCGTCTTTTGCAAGCATTGATTTTCTGAGGTCTTCCTGTAATTTTTGTTTAAACATATTTCTTTGCAAGCGCTTGGATTTCTTTTATCCTTCGTTGCTATCGCTCCTCAGGATAACAGGCTATTTCAAATATTTTTTAAGGACTGTTATTTTATCAGTTTTTTCCCAGGGAAGATTCAGTTCCGGCCTTCCAAAATGTCCGTAACTTGCTACCTGCTGATAAAGGGGTCTTCTGAGATTAAGATTTCTAATGATCATTCCCGGTCTTAAATCAAAGACTTTATTTATAATTTCACTTATTTTTCCATCATCTATTTTTCCAGTTCCAAACGAATCAACAAGTATAGACATTGGTTCAGGTTTTCCGATAGCATAAGAAATCTGGATTTCACATTTGTCTGCAATCCCTGCGGCTACAACATTTTTAGCAATGTAACGGGCCATATATTGTCCTGATCTGTCAACTTTGGTGGGATCTTTGCCCGAGAAAGCTCCGCCTCCGTGCCTTGCGTAACCTCCGTATGTGTCAACAATTATTTTTCTTCCGGTAAGTCCTGTATCTGCCTGAGGTCCGCCTATCACAAATCTTCCGGTTGTATTGATCCAGTATTCAGTTTTAGCATCAAGAAGTTTTTTTGGTAAGACTTTTTTAATTACTTTTTCAATAATTTCTTGCTTCAAGACACCATTTTTTACTTTATCATCGTGTTGTGCTGCTATAAGTACCCTATGAATTCTGTGAGGCTTTCCATCTTTATATTCAACAGTGACCTGAGATTTTCCATCGGGCCGTAGGTTTTTAACAATGCTCAGCTTTCTTACTTCAGCAAGTCTTTGGCAAAGACGATGAGCAAGTACTATCGGAAGAGGCATAAGTTCAGGTGTTTCATTGCAAGCAAATCCAAACATAAGTCCCTGGTCTCCTGCACCAAGATTTGCAAGGTCTTCCTGGGTTATCTTTCCGCCTTTATCTTCTTTATAACTGTCAACGCCTCTGGCTATATCAGAAGATTGAGCATGTATAGAAACAGTCACTCCACTTGTCTCCCAGTGGAAGCCATATTTTGCGTCAATATATCCAATATCTTTTATTACTTGTCTTACTATATCGGGGACTTCAACGTAGGTATTTGTGGTAACTTCGCCTGCTACAAGAATAACGCCGTTGGTTATGAGCGCTTCAACTGCAACACGCGCTTTTTCATCTTTTTTTAAAATTTCATCAAGTATAGCGTCTGCAATCTGGTCACATATTTTATCCGGATGTCCTTCGGTGACAGATTCTGATGTGAAGTAATGAATCATAATAATTGAATAAAGTAAGTATACTATATATCAGTCTTTTATTTCAATTGCAAGATCTTTAACTCTTTTGAGTAAGTGCTCCCTGTTATTTTTAGATAAATCTTCCTCTGCTTCTTCAAAAAGCTTGCTCAAAATTTTACCTATTTTGGGTCCGGGAGTAATGTTTAACTCGCGCATGATGTCATGTCCGTCCACCGCCAGATCATTCATGGAAAATGGAGGATGAAGTTCTTTCTCCACCCTTTCCTTGAACTTTTTCAACCTCCAGCTTTCAGCTTTTTCAACACCGCTTCCAAGCCTGTCTCCAATCCTTAAATCTATAATATCTTTTACGTTTTCAAATCCTACCCGTCTTATAAACCTTCTGATAGCGCTGTCTGTAATTTTATCGTCAATACTAAACATATGCCATCTTATCAGGGTGTAGATTTTCCCCTTCTGTTTTTTTGAGAGTTTTAGTCTATCTGCAATTTGTGATGCCATTTTTGCACCAATTACTTCATGATTATGGAAAGTAATGAGCCTATCCTGATCTAAGCTTGCAGTTTCCGGTTTTCCTACATCATGTAGCAGCGCAGCAAGCCTGATAATAGGATCTTTTGACGGAACGTGCTTCAATGAAAGTAAAGAGTGAGTAAATACATCAGATTTATGGTGTCTTCCGGGTCTTTCCTGTGACAATCCTTTGCCTTTGATAAGTTCCGGAATAATAAACTGCAGAAGTCCTGACTTATCAAGCATTTGTATTCCATTGTATGCGTTTTCGCTTTCAAGTGTTTTTAAAAGTTCATCTCTTATTCTTTCATTTGAAATAAATTTTATAAGAGGAGCATCTTCCATTATTGCTTTCCAGGTTTCAGGCTCAATCATAAAACCCAGTTTGGAAGCAAATCTTATTGCGCGGATAAGCCTCAAGGCATCTTCTTTAAACCGCGCATAAGGATTCCCAACAGTTTTTATAATTTTGTTTTTTATATCCTCTTGTCCATTGAAGTAATCAATTATTTTTATGTCATAAGCGGAATTACTAAATTTCAATTCAAAAGCTATGGAGTTAATGGTAAAATCACGTCTGGCGACGTCTTCCTCTAAAGATTTTCCCCATTGGACAATTTCCGGATGTCTTTTATCCCCGTAGCCTTTTTCCGTCCTGAAAGTTGTTACTTCTATATAATTTTTAGTATCAAGATTTGCTCCAGTTTCAGTGTTTTTAAAAGGTACGCCTACGGTGCCAAATTTATTATCATAAAAAGAATCCGGAAATAATGTTTGAATTTTCTCAGGCGTTGCGTTTGTAGTAAGATCCCAATCTGTAACGTCTTTGCCCATTAAAATATCTCTTACGCATCCTCCTATAAAATATACCTCGAAATCTGAGTCTTGTATTTTTTTGTATACTGCTAAAACTTCTTCTTTTATTCTCTCTCTTATATTGGTATCATGTAAAGCGTGCATTTGAATATATTTTGGCAGTGTTAATTTTGCCGCATCTATAGAATAAAGTATATCATGAAAAGGTGGAAGATTCTAAATAAAATTCAAAATTCAAAAATCAAAAATCAAAAATTCGAGATAAAGGAAATAATAAAAGCATTACTTGAAAATAGAGGACTCAAGACACAAAAAGAGATTGATGAATTTCTAAATCCTGATATTTCTAAAATAGATTATAAAAAAGCTGGCATTGACATAAAAGATATAAAAAGGTCCGTTAAAAGAATAAAAGACGCGGTTGCCAATAATGAGAAAATTATTATCTTTGGCGATTATGATGTTGACGGAATATGTGGTACCGCGATACTGTGGGAAAGCCTCTATAGTTTTTACAGAAATGTGTTTCCTTACATTCCGGATAGAGTTGATGAAGGGTATGGGTTAAGTTGCAACGGAATATCAAATATTAAAGATCAAAAATCAAAAATAAATGACGCTAAATTAATAATTACTGTTGATAATGGAATATCAGCAAATGAGGCTGTTGATTTTGCCAAAAAGGAAGGAATTGATGTAATTATTACTGATCATCATGCATTACCAAAAATCTTACCAAAAGCTTATTCTATTGTTCATACCACCAAACTATGCGGAGCAGGAGTGGCATATCTTCTTGCGAAGGAAGTTTTAAATAAAATTAAAAATTTCAAAAGAGAGGAGGATAATCATCTAGAATTGGTAGCTTTGGCTACAATTGCTGATCTTGTTCCTCTAAGTGGTTCAAGCAGAGTTTTTGTAAAAGAAGGACTAAGAAAGCTTACAGCTACTAAAAGACCAGGTTTGTTGCATCTTTATAAACTCGCTGGAATTGATAATAAGAATTTGGGTGTTTATGAGGTGGGTTACATCATTGGGCCAAGACTTAACGCTATGGGCAGGATGTCAAGCGCTATGGATAGCTTAAGGCTTGTTTGTACAAAAAATATGCAAAAAGCAAATATTTATGCCGGAAATCTTGACAGGACAAACAGAGAACGCCAGGTTTTGACAGAAGAAACTGCGATTCATGCCATATCCTTGAATCAAAACTTATCATCAAAGATAGTTTTTGTTTATCAGGCCGAATATAACCAGGGAATTATTGGTCTTGTTGCCTCAAAACTTGTAGAAGAGTTTTACATGCCATCATTTGTTCTATCGGTCGGAGAAAAATACTCTAAAGGTTCTGCAAGATCAATAAGCGGAGTTAACATAATTGATCTTATAAGGTCAGTTCCCTCAGAACTTCTGATTGATGCCGGCGGACATCCAATGGCGGCTGGGTTTACGGTTCATACAAATAAAATTGAGGATTTTAAGCAGGAACTTGAAAAGAAAGCAAACGAAGTCATTACAGATGATCTTCTTCAAAGAGTTGTACGTATTGATTTGGTTCTTGGTTTCAATGATGTGAATTTTGATTTATATGGGAAAATACAAACACTTTCTCCATTTGGGATTGGAAATCCGGAGCCTGTTTTTGCCACGCAAGACGCATTCGTGAATGATATGAATTTTGTTGGCAGGGATAAAAACCATCTCAAATTAAAAATTGAAAAAGACGGCGTGATATTTGATGCCATAGCTTTTGGTTTTGGACAAAAGGCAGACTTTGCAGTCAATGATAAAATTGATGTAGCTTATATTATTGACAATAATTCATGGAACGGGAACAGTAAATTGCAGCTGAAAATAAAGGATGTAAGAAAAAGAGACTGAGTAGCCTAACCCTTTCTTTCTCTCTTGTTTTTTTCACCCTTTGAACGATTTTGAACGACCCCGTTTTTATACATGGTATGACCTATGTTTCCAGTGAATATACTTAGATTTGTTGCATGGTTTAGTCTGTTAGGAGGTGTCGGCTTATCTGGTATGAGTATTCCTCTGGCCTTATGCTTTTTTGATGGCTTACCTACAATAATAATTGGTTCTTGGTTTGATGCCGGATGTGCAGGTTTTTTGAATATTATCTGCTCTGATCCATCCGGATTTAATTGAGTTGTAGCTTCAAGGCCAAATAATGGAGCAGTTGCCTTTAATTTATCTTCCCACGATTGAGTTTTTCCATTGGTAAATCTGTTATCCTTATTTCCGTTTGCATGGCTGTTTGCAGTTTCTGCTGCACAGGCTACTGAAGCTACCAAGTGTGAATTCCCATTATTCACACTATCGTTTCCATTCGAATGATTGCCATTTTCTGTTGGCATAATTTGAATCAGCCTTTGTAAAGACGGATCTTGGCCTATTTCAGACCCTGCCGAAATTCTAATTTTTGCAATTTCACTTATTTGTGGCATATTATAAATCCTTTTTTCGCCAAAAAAAATCTCCCTTTCTTTTTATTAGGGAGATTCTGGTACGCTTACAAGTCAATTACACAAAATCTCCCTATTCCTTAGTCAGGATAGGGGAGACTCTCATGTATGACTGGTGTAATTTCGTACTCACAAATTATACTTTAGCATAAAAGTAAATGCTTGTCAAGATCAGGAAATAGATGTATTATATAAAAAAGTCAAAAGTAAAAATGAAGAATTTATTAAAAAGGACCTTATCTATAGAAGCAACTGAAAAAATCGGGCAGGAAGTTTTATTAAAAGGCTGGGTAGAGAGAATAAGGGGCCACGGAAAGCTGATTTTTTTTGATCTGCGTGACCGGAAGAGTTTAGTGCAGGTTGTTGTAAATGCCCAACATTCAGAAAAAGTTTTTAAAGTTGCCGGTGAAATAAGACCGGAATTTGCTATTGAACTACTTGGTCTTGTTCACAAGAGGCCGGAATCAGCGGTAAATAAAAACTTGTCTACAGGATCAATTGAAATTGAAGCAAAAGACATTAAAATTTTAGCCAGCGCGGAAACACTGCCTTTTGACACTACTAAAAAAGATCTGAATCTGGAATTGCCTACGTTACTTGATTTCCGGTCACTTACTTTAAAGCATTCCAGGCAACAGGTGATCTTTAAAGTTCAGGAGGTAATAGCCGATGCGTTCAGGGAGGCATCAAAAAAACTTGACTGCACGGAAATATTTATTCCAACAATTGCTGCGTCCGCTACAGAGGGGGGAGCAGAAGTTTTTGAGGTAGATTATTATGGTCATCACGCGTTTCTTACTCAAAGTCCGCAGCTTTATAAACAAATTATGGCTGGTGTTTTTGAAAGAGTTTATACAATAGGGCATGCTTACCGGGCAGAGCCGTCAGTCACAACAAGACACTTAAGTGAATCTGTTCAAATGGATTGTGAAATTGCGTTTATTGATGATTTTAAGGAACTGCTTGACGCTTTGGAATTTGTGGGATCTTACGTAGTTTCAAAGACTGTGGAAAAATGCCGCGAAATGGTTCTTTCTTTTGGAAAAGATTTACCGCTTGTTCCCAAAGAAATTCCCAGACTCAAAATGAGAGAAGTACAGGAAATTATTTTCAAAAGAAGTGGCCGTGATGTAAGATCTGAAATTGATCTTTCCGCTGAAGATGAGAAAGAAATATGGAGCTGGGCGCGAGAAGAAAAGGGATCTGATTTTGTGACAATTACTCATTACCCCACAAAAAAAAGAGCATTCTACACTTACCCTGATCCTGAAAATCCTGAATATAGTTTATCTTATGACCTTATCTTTAGGGGGTTGGAAATTCTAAGTGGTAGTCAAAGGATAAATGATTATGATCAATTGTTAAAGACGATGCAGGAAAGAGGCCTGAATCCTGAAAACTTTAACATATATTTGCAGACTTTTAAATATGGAATGCCTCCGGAAGGCGGTTTTTCTTTTGGTCTTGAAAGAATAACCATGAAATTATTAAACTTGCAAAATGTTAGGGAAGCATCTGCTTTCCCAAGAGATATGGAAAGAGTAGATGAAAGATTTGCGGTTATTGAAAAAAAGGATCATAAAAATACTTAGAAACTTGTCAGAACATTTTTCCTTGTATTTTATAAAGATAGATCATTTGATATTGATTTTCCTATCCCTTAGTCTTTTTATATCAGTAATTATTTTTTATCTGACTCTACAAATTCAAAAGAATAAGTTGGTTAGTTATGAAAACAGCAATATAACAATTCATGATTTGCCTGTTTTTGTTGGAATAGATAATTTAGATATCAGCGCAAAATCAGCTATTGTACTGGAAAAAGATTCAAGGACTGTGGTGTACAGCAAAAATAAAGATTTCAGATTTTCTCCGGCATCTAGCGCTAAGATAATGACTGCCATTGTTAGTCTTGAAAATTATAGGCCAGATGATGTATTGGAGGCAGCAAATATAAATATTGTTAAGGGGTCAAAAATGGGTCTTTATGAAGGTGAGAGGATGAAAATGATAGATCTTCTGTATGGTTTGCTTTTGCCTTCCGGAAATGACGCAGCATTTGTTCTTGCGAATAATTTCCCTGGTGGTATTTCTTCATATGTGGCGAAGATGAATGATAAATCAAAAGAACTCCATCTTTATAATACGTATTTTACTGATCCCAGCGGTTTTGACGATGGTAACTTTACGACCGCTTTTGACCTGGCGCTTCTTACTTCTTACGCTTTGAATAATAAAACTTTTCAGGATCTTGTCAAAACAAAAATGAAAATTGTTTACAATGATGTAGGTACTGTTTCTCATACTCTTGAAAATCTCAATAAATTACTTTCACAAAACGGTGTAATCGGAGTTAAGACCGGATATACGGAGGAAGCAGGAGGAGTACTGGTTGCCTCTGTGGTTTACAAAAATAGAGTTTCCGGTTTTAACGATGCGTTTTCTTCAGAAGATAAAACTTTTATTATCGTGGTGCTTAAAAGCCAGGATAGATTTGCAGATACGCAGGAACTTATTTCAAAAGTAGTAAAAAATGTGCAGTTGTTAAAATATAACTGAGTCAGGTAACGCCTGGACATAAGCTTTGAAATTTTTTCCCGTAAAAACTATAATTGGTATAAGATAATCCTGGTCTGCCACGCCGATAAAATATCCAAGAGCAGAATCAGTAATTACAATATTCTGCTGGTTCTGCGGATTATATATAAATGCCCTGTTACTTCTAAGATCTTCAAAAGCCTGCGAGCTTGATTTAATAGGATAAGTTGCAAAATACGATAAGTCAGCCTGTTGATGTTTAAAAAAGGCTTCTAATATATTGACATTATAACTGTTGCTTTTTGCAATCCAGAATCTCATAGTTGAACCTTCAAGATGCGGGTAGTAAATGTCAATTTTGTCAATAGGTTTTTGAAATAAATCTATTCTTACTACCTGTGCCTCATTTAAATTATTCAGTCTTACAAGACTGTTGTTTGCTATTTTAAAGTAAAAAACATAGTTTTTCAGTTGGTCAATGTCGGACAAATCCTGTCCCATTCCTCCCAAAAAATTAATTATTGAGGTGAATGCTTTGTTCCCGCTGGGAGGGTTTCCTATGGGTATCTGACTTTGATCGTTGAGATAGTTTGAAGATATATAGAATTCATGGGTTAGAATGTTATATTTTATGGATTTTTCCGGTATTCTTTCATTATTCCATCTGAACAATACATCAGAAAGTTTTGTTTCACGTTTGGAAAATCCCTGACCAGACACCCTTGCTCTTACGTCTCTTAAAGAATATAACGTAGGAGTTGATTTTTTAATTTTATAAATTTTAATTTGAGTGGGAAAAGTAGGCAAGTTTCCAGATATGGTGTTAATCTGATAATTTAAAACCTGTGGATAAGGAGGGTAGGAAATCTTTTTTATTTTTCCGAATGCCAGAGTGGGGGCAGGAGTTTTGGGAGGAAATAAAATCGGTACTACCGCTGTAAATATGGAAAGAATGATATAAAAAATGAAAAGCCCTATACCAGCAAATATTGTATATTTTATTACAGCGCGGCTAAATCTGGTGGCTTGGGCAAGATGCATAACTTGAGTATAGTCAAAAATTAATATAAAATGCAATAGTATTATGATCAGAGTCAGAATTGCCCCAAGTCCTACTGGTATTCCACACATAGGTAATACAAGAACGGCTTTATTTAATTATTTGTTTGCTAGGCATAATGATGGCAAGTTCATTTTACGTATTGAAGATACTGACCGGAAAAGACTGGTTGTCGGTGCAAAGGAAGCAATTATTGAAATCTTAGACTGGTTAGGGTTAGAGCATGATGAGGAATATATTCAATCTGAAAGAATAGACATATATAAAAAATATTCGGAAGAACTTTTGAATAATAATATTGCATACAAAGATCAGGGTGCAGTATGGCTGAAAGTTCCGAAAGGAAAAATTTTCAAATGGTCTGATGCTATAGGAAATAAACAGATATCTTTCAAAAGCGATGTTATTGAAGACTTTGTAATTATAAAATCTGACGGTTTTCCAACCTATCATTTTGCAAATGTGGTTGATGATCATCTTATGGATATTACTCATGTAATTCGCGGAGATGAATGGATTTCCTCAACACCTAAGCATTTATTTTTATACGAAGTATTTGGCTGGCATGCTCCTGTTTTTGCTCATTTGCCGGTAATTTTAGGACCGGACAAAAGCAAGCTCTCCAAAAGGCATGGTGCTGAATCCGTATTGTATTTTAGGGATCAAGGTTATCTTAAAGAAGCTCTGCTTAATTTTATGATTCTTCTTGGATGGAATCCTGGAGAAGACAGGGAAATAATGGACATGAATACAATGATCAAACTTTTTGATTTAAAAGACATAAATACAGGCAGCCCAATATTTGATATTAAAAAACTTGATTGGATCAATGGAGTTTACATAAGGCAAACCCAAAACTCAAACCTCAAAACTCAAATATATGAATTCTATAATGGGAAATATCCAGATGATATGATCGAGAAAACCATTCCCTTGATAAAAGAAAGGATTAAAAAATTATCCGATTATCTTCCTCTTTGTGAATTTTTCTTTAATGATCCGGAAAGTTATGAGGTTGACGTGTCAGACAAGAAAGAAGTCATAAGAAAAGTAATTAAAGTTATAGAAAAACAAGATGTTTGGAAGGCGGATATTATTGGTGAAAAAATGCTGGATTTTGCACGGGAGATTAAGATAAAAAACAGCGAATTTTTTATGACTCTCAGAATTGCTGTAACCGGAAAAAAAATATCTCCGCCATTGAACGAATCGATGGAAATTTTAGGTAAGGAAAAAGTTATTGAAAGATTAAATAAAGCTACTTCATGAATCTTTTCGCAAGACTCTTATCATCTTTTTTTAACCCTTTTATTATTGCGCTTCTTTCACCTTTTCTTGTTGTCTATAAATCAACAAAAGATATGATTTACGCATTAAAATGGGAAGTTTTTTCACTTGTATTTTTTATTGTGGCAGTAATTTTTGTTTTTACGTTAATAACATATTTTGTGGTACAATATTTATTGTCCTGATAAATTATACCCCTTACTCCGATTGAATCGAAGTTAGGGTATAACATTTTCTAGATTCCGATTTAATCGGATTGCAGTAAAAAAATATGTATGAGCAGACATGAATCATTGGTCAAGTCTTTCGGTTATGCTTTTCAAGGGATTATTCACGCACTTAGAAATAATCAGAATTTAAAAATAGCTTTTGCCGGCGCAGTATTTGTTGTCATTGCCAGTATTTTTTTTAGAGTAACCCCTTTTGAGATGGGCATTTTAGGCGTCATGATTCTTTTGGTTATTTGCGCAGAAATGATAAATAGCGCAATAGAAGAAATGGTTGATTTAATTACAAATGAACACAGGCAGGAGGCAAAAATTGCAAAGGATGTCTCGGCCGGAATGGTTCTGTTAACATTAATAGGATCCGTAATTGTCGGTCTTCTGATCTTTGTGCCCTATGTTATAAAATACATTAAACAGATTTAATTCTCCTCCGCCATTCTGATACCATATGGCATGGTTTCTTAAAATTACCTGAGGAAAAGTTTCGTGGAATTTTCAATTTTTTTCTCCCGTTTGAGATTTTCCCTCAGTCATTACAAGAAGCTCAGAGAGTTTTTTTATAAATTTTTTTGCGTGGATTCTGCTCATTCCTATACGTGCTACAACTTGTAGTTGATTCGTTGATCCTATTTTTTGACAAACATCAAGCATAAGGCCATCTTCATTTGTGTTCATGAAGATCACGTCAGTATAAAGAATTGGCGTAGTTTTAGGGTCAACATTAATCTGAAATTGACTATTATCTTTATCTGCCACTTATTTTCACCTCCTTTTATTTATTACTATTTTACCATAAATACAAAAACCTTTATCGCATGTTTTTTAAACATTGAAGCGAGTTTCATAATCTGCTAATATTTTCTTTCAATATTATGAATACCCAAAAAATTGCTTTTGTTGATGTTGAGACCACAGGCGCTCGCGTAAATTATGACAGGATAATAGAAATAGGCATTTTAAGAGTTGAAGATAATAAGATCAAGAAGATTTTTAAATCGTTAATTAATCCCCAAGCTTTTATTTCCCCGTATATTGAAGAAATGACGGGAATAAAAAAAGATGATCTGGAAAATGCGCCAACTTTCAGAGAGATAAAAAATGAAATTTTACAAATTCTCAAAGACTGCATTTTTGTTGCGCACAATGTCCGTTTTGATTATGGATTTTTGAAAAATGAATTCAAGCGTCTGGATATTTCATTTTCATCGCAGCATTTTTGCACGGTAAAACTTTCCAGAGAGCTTTTTCCCAAGTTTCGCAGGCACGATCTTGACAGCATTATCAGAAGGTTTAATATTTCCTGTAAAAGAAGACATAGAGCGTATGATGATGCAAAAGTTTTATGGGAGTTTATTAAAATTATTGAAAAAAGATTTTCCGACAAAAGATTATTAAAGGCATTTGACACAGTTTTGAAAAAACCATCTTTGCCTATAAATATTTCGCCGAAAATAATCGATTCATTACCAGAATCTTCCGGAATGTATGTTTTTTATGATGAAAAAGGTACACCTCTTTATATTGGTAAAAGTATCAATGTTAAAGAGAGGGTTTTGTCACATTTTTCAAGAGATTATTCCTCATCTTTTGAAATGAGTATGTGTCAGGAAATAAAAAGCATAGAAGTTTTTGAGACGTCTGGAGAGCTAGGTGCTCTTTTTAAAGAATCTTCCCTTATTAAAAAAATGCAGCCGGTTTACAACAGACAGCTTAGATTACGTAGGGAATTAATAGTTTTAAAAAAAATTAAGAGTGAAAGCGGCTATGATTCTGTATTAATTGAGCAAGTAAGCAACATAAAGATTGAAGATCTGGAAGATATAATGGGAGTTTTTAAGGCCAAAAAACAGGCAAAGGAATTTTTGGTTAATATTGCCCGCGAATATTCCCTGTGCCAAAAAATATTAAATATTGAGAAAACCAGATCGCACTGTTTTGGTTACCATCTTGGTTGGTGTAAAGGAGCGTGTATGGGAGATGAGAACCCCGCTTTCTATAACGCCAGATTTATCATGGCTTTTTCAAAAAATAAAATTAAAAAATGGCCTTTTAATAATCCTGTCATAATAGAGGAAAAAGATAAGCTGAGTAATAGTGAGGGTGAAGTTTTTTTGATTGATAAGTGGTGTTTTTTGGGAAGCATTAAATATGATAATTCAGGTAGAGAAAATTCTTGCTGTGAAAAATACGATTTTGACCTTGATACCTACAAGATATTAAATAGGTATTTATGTGAGAAGCGTAATCTGAAAAACGTTAAAACAATGAGTAAAGAAAAATTTACCACACTATTAAAAACAATTAAAGAGGTTTAGACCGATGAAAACTATCAGGATAAAAAAGGCAAATAACATTAAAGAAAAAATGATAGGGTTTATTGGCAAACAGGAATCTTATCCGTTACTTATTGAAACACATTTTGGCATACATACATTTGGGGTTAAATTTCCGATTGACGTATTGGTGTTGGATAATCTCCATAAAGTCATATCTTTAAGAGAAAATTTAAAGCCCAACAGAATATTTTTATGGAATATAAAACATAATAAAGTTTTAGAACTTCCGCAGAAAACAATAAAGGAGAAAAACCTAAAAGTGGGTGATATTATAAAAATAATTTTGGAGTAAAGCCTGATTTACTCTCTTTGTCTGAACGGTATAACTTTTCCTCTTCCAGGCAATTCTTTTCTAAACAATAATTTATTATTAGCTCGTTTTTCTTCTTCCCGTTGTTTACGCACATGTTCTGCCAGTTTACCAGCTCCTATTCCTAAAGCCGCTCCTCCCCAATATGCCTAATCCAAATATTGTGCCTAACATTAATCCACCGGCCATGTAGGGTCCATTTTTGATACAAATTCGCTTACCTCCTTTTCTGTTCTATAATCGCGTAATGAAGTAATATTACCTCGTGATGGTCTATTTTCAGCTGACATAAGACTAAATAATACAATACATAATGTTTATATGCTTACTTGGTTATGGTGTCAAGAGTTAAAATAACTAATTATTTCGCTTTAAAATTCATCCAGCTCTTACAAAAATTTTAAAATAGTCTGTTAGAATTAATACTTATATAAAAGGGGGTGAGAAATATGGCGAGTTACGTAATAGATATTGAAGGAAAAACTCTTGCCAATGAAAATTTTCGTGAAGTTCTGTTTACTGCCTCCCATAGTCAGCTTGTTATAATGAGCTTGTTGCCGGAAGAGGAGATTGGAAGAGAGGTGCACACGGTCGATCAATTCTTGCGAATAGAACAGGGAGAGGGAAAGGCGATTTTAGACGGACAGGAATATGAAATTAAAGATGGTTCTGCGATTGTTGTTCCGGCGGGTTGTCAGCACAACATAATAAACACTTCATCAACGGAAAAAATGAAGCTTTATACCATTTACAGTCCGGCAGAGCACAAAGACGGAACAGTTCATAAAACCAAAGAGAACGCAATGGCTGATGAAGAAGACCACGCGTAATTAATAGGGTAAAAAGCTTGACTTACTTTTCTCTAATTACTGTAATTGTGCATTCGGAAATAAGAGCTGCAACTGCACCGACTGCGGCAAGAACTGGTGCTATTACGGCGCCGACCACTCCGATTGTAAGAGGAAATTCTATTATTGTCTTTCCGTTTTTGTCTTTAATAATTATTTTTCTGACATTTCCTTCTTTGATTAATGCTTTAACCTTTGAAAGAAGTTTTTCTCCTTCAACTTTAAACGTTTCTTCTTTCATTTTTCCTTTTATTGGCATATAAATAATTATATCATGTATGTTGTAGATTACCAGTAACCCATTTGTCTTAATTTTTCCATTAATTCCTCTTTTTCCGGCTCGCGTCCCGATCTTTCACTGGTTCCCTGTGCTTTTTTAGTAAAGGGTTTTTCTCCTATGGAACGATAACCTTTATCGTAGAGCTTAAGATAAGGAACATTAAATAATTTTATATACTGCCAAATATCGCTTTCCGTAAAATGCAGGAGTGGATGAATGCGTATGTGGTCCGGCCTTTTTGAAAAATATTTTTCAAAGGCGCGCGCAGGGTGTTCATCCCATCTTATTCCAAGCATGTAACCTTTGAGCTTGTGGATTTTCAAGGCACGATTCAATGAATCAATTTTCATGATTCTTGAGAGTTCTTTCCCCCTTTCTTTATTTTTTGTCTTATGATATTCTTTTAGCTTTTCATTGGAGTGTTTCACGACTAACATATTTAGATTCCATAATTCAGAAACTTGGTTTATAAACTTGTAAACCTGTTTAAACTCCAAAGTTGTATCATTAAACATTACTTTAAAGGGAATTTTTCCATCGTACATAGTCAGAATAATATGCATTAAGGTGGTTGTGTCTTTTCCGCCCTTCCAGGCAATTGCGATGCTGTTTGTTCCGTAAAGCCTTACTGTCTTTTTAACAATTGCCTTTGATTTGGCAATCTTTTCATGTATACTATTCATTACTTTAAATTAAATAATATACTATTATAATGTGCTCTCTGTGTCAATTGCCCACAACCCACCAGCAAGAATTGACTTTCATTTGGGGGTATATCGATCCTGGCAGCGGATATGTGTTTAATTCCATTGCCCCGATGCTTTTAGGTTTCTTGGGTACATTATTTGTCAGTATATTTTTATTTTTTAAGAGGTCATTCTTTCTTATTTATAAGAAAAAAATACTATTTATTGCGTTACTGTTAATTTTAATTTTGGGTATTATAATAGGTATAAAATATATGGTTGACAAAAACACGATGAAAATTCCCTCAGAAAAAGTAGTAGTGCTGGGGATAGACGCTCTTGATCCGCGTCTTGTAAATCTTGGTATAGATCAAAACCAGCTTCCTAATTTTAAAAAACTTAAAGAATCAGGTTATTATTCAGAGCTTGCCACAACCTTTCCTCCTCAGTCTCCAGTTGCCTGGGCGAGTTTTATCACCGGTTCAACCCCTCAAAAGCACAATGTTTACGATTTTATTTACAGAGATCCAAAAGATTATTCATTAAATCTTACCTTTTCGGATAATCCTGCCCATGTCTGGCCAGTAAAAACTTTTTGGGATTATCTCTCAGATAATAAAATTCCTTCAACAATTCTTTTTTTACCGGATACTTACCCGGTACCCAAAAATATGACCGGAAAAATATTGTCAGGGATGGGTGTACCGGATGTCTTGGGTACTCAAGGAACATTCACTTTATTTACCACAAAAGATTACTCTAAAAATAAAAATTGGAGAGGAAAACAAATTGGTGTTAAAAACGGATTGGTTATAAATACAGATGTGGAAGGACCAAAATACAAATATTTTAATCAAAGTAAAACTGCAAAGATACCATTAAAGATTGAAGTAAAAGACAGCAATACGGTTATCTTAAACGTTCAAGACCAGACGTTCAATCTTAAAAGAGGTGATTTTTCTGACTGGGTGAAGTTAAAATTTGATATTGATATTTTTAATAAAGTAAATGGAATCGGCAAATTCTATCTTAAAAGCATAAGACCTGATTTTGAATTATATTTGAGTCCAATTAATTTTGATCCGGAAAAACCTCTTTATCCTATTTCCTATCCTGCAAATTATATAAAAGATTTAGAGAAAAAATTTGGACCATTTTATACGCAGGGTTTGCCTGTTGATACTTGGGCTTATGAAGAAGGAATATTTGATGATAAAGCATTTCTGAAACATTCGCAGGAAATTTTAGATGAGCATGAAAAAATATTTTTTTGGGAACTTAACAAATTTCAAGACGGACTATTTGTTGGTTATTTTGGGTCTGTAGATTCAATTCAGCATATGTTCTGGCGTGCTATGCAGGATAAAAACAGCCAGTACAAAGATACAATTATGAGTTATTACAGAAAAATGGATGATATTGTTGGCAAAACTATGAGAAAAATGGACAAGAATACAACTCTTATTATTCTGTCAGATCACGGATTTGGCCCTTTTGATTATGAAGTAAACTTAAATAACTGGCTCAAGGACAATGGTTACATGGTTTTACGTGATGAAGCCGGATCTTCAACAGGAATGTTTGACCAGGTTGACTGGAATAAAACACGTGCTTACGCGGTTGGCTATAATGGAATTTTCATAAATCTTAAAGGCCGGGAGACACAGGGAATAGTAGATAAAAAAGATTATAAAAAATTAACATCTGAAATTATTAAAAAATTATCTGATCTTAAAAATCCTTCCAGCGGGGAAAAGGTTATAAAAAGAATACTTACAAAAGAAAATCTAGGGGCTTTAACAGTAGATATTGATTCTCCGGATCTTTTTATTGGATTTTACAAAGGAACACGATCTTCATGGGAAGGGGCTGTTGGAATAACCGGTCCAAACGTGATGGAACCACGGCAGAGCAGATGGAGTGGAGATCATTTATTTGATCCATCGGAAGTACCGGGAGTTTTGTTTATAAACAAGAAATTAAACATTAAAAATCCCAGAATTATTGATATAATGCCATCAATATTAAATATTTTAAATGTACAATATATAGATATGGAAGGTGCAAACATTCTAAAAAATCAGAAAAACAATAAGATAACAGAGGAGAGTTCTTCAACCGAAAGGTTAAAAAGTTTGCCTTACTAGTGAAATTGGATGGGTTAATTTTCTATAATATCTTCTTCGGATCTTAGTGAAATAAAACTTTAGATTCATAAAAGTTTAGAGCCTGTTTGAAAAGTTCTTCTATTATCTTTGAGAGAATTTTTTATTACAGGATCTTATAAAGCTGTTTATAATCTTTTAAAACAGCTTCTTAGTAGTGGTGTTAATTAATGAATTCGTAACATTACTGATTTATTATCTATTTTTGACCAACTTCTTAATTTAGATTTGTAAAATATTGGGAATGAAGAAAGTTACCATTGCGGCATTTGTAACGATTATGATAGGGTTACTGGCTATTGGTATTATTGCTGGAGGCAAAAAAACGTCTTCAGGGAATGATATTTCCAGTGTAACAAAAGTACCCACGAGTGGTCCAGATAATATCTCAAAAAATAAGACAGCAGAACCGACAAGCGGGCCTACGGTTTCTGCTCAGATCTCATCTGTTATTTTAGTGTATTTCGGTAATGCAAGGAAAGATCCACAAAGTTGTTATCTGGTATTTCCGGTTCAAAGAAAAATAACTGACACAAAATCCGCAATGAATAAGTCAATAGAAGAATTGTTAAAAGGACCAACTCAAGACGAAACATCACAAGGATATTATTCCAATATTCCTCCGGGAGTAAAGCTCCAAAGAGTGATTTTCTCAAACGGTACAGTTAGATTGGATTTTGATAATACACTGCAAACAGGAGTTAATGGTGTTTGCAGAATAGTTACTATTCGTTCTCAAATCACACAAACACTGCATCAATTTCCCAATATAACTAATGTAATTATTTCAATCAATAATAAGACTCAAGGTATTTTATTTCCCAATCCTGCTTTATAACTATTCTTACGCTTTTTGGTTCCTTTCATATTTTTATCGAAGCTTTGAAGAATATTTATTGCTTGAAGAATGAAATAGTGGAGTATATATATCGATCTTCAACTTTAAAAGATTGTCTATCACAAATTTTCCAATCCATAAATTAAGCTTGTTTTTGAATGATAAGATTTTGAACTTGGTTCGCAGTCATACCTAATTGAATAAGTGAAGTGTAATTACGGTTATTTTTTTCTTTGCGAACCGTCTTTTCTGTCAGCTTCTCTGATTTT
>MFNJ01000022.1 GCA_001782015.1 Candidatus Levybacteria bacterium RIFCSPHIGHO2_01_FULL_36_15 | reverse complement strand
AAATGTAAATGATTACCATGGTTACTTAGCACTTCCCAGACACTCTAAATTATTGCTTAAAGAATTAGGATATGACCTCTTTGGCTTTTACCTAGGGTTAGTAATGTGCGCTATTTGGTATCGTGGAAACAAAAATTTTGGACGGATAGTAAAAACACAAACAGAGTTAGCAGAGTCCTTGCATATGACACAAACTACAGTTTCCAGAAAATTCAATGAGCTTGAAAAGCATAAGTATTTTGTAATTCGACACAAGCGCGGGATGATCCTTGGTTACTTTCCTCTATTTCTTCCTGACGTTGCTAAGAAAATTCATAGTTCTGACTATGCAAATTTACATGAGCTTTATTCAAATATGCATCAAATAAATGCAGAATTGCAAGGGAATTATGCAAATTCGCAAGACGAACGAACCCAAAACAAGTCGCTAAGGTTTAACAGTTCCTCTAAGGATAACTTTTCTTTCCCTAATCTTAATTCTGAAGAAGTAGATGTGGATGAGGTTATTGAAGGTATAGAAAGAATGAAAAAAGAAAGAGAAAATAGCGATGAAATCTAAAAAAAATGTTACCATAAATATGGAGGAATACTTGGATAAATTGAAAGTACTTCCTCCGCTTGAAAAGAAAACAGACGTACTTGTCAGAACTCTAGCAAGCGCAATGTTGGATAGGATAATCGAAGACTATAATAAAAATAAGATTAAAACGTAGATGAATGTTAATGATATGAAAATTATAGATTTAGGTGTACTCCGCATAAGTTCTTTCAAACAAGGTCTTCAAGGCGACTCTCCGGATGAACAAAAAGAAGCCATAGAATTAAAACGTAAAAAAGACGGCAGAGAGAACATTGAAATTACTTGGCTGGAACTTATGGAAACAGCTACAAAAGAGGAACAACCTTTTCAAAAAATTTTGAAGATATGTGAAGAATCTCAGGATAAGGTTGAACGTGTATATTTCAAAGTTATGGATAGAATGACGAGGGGTGGTGCTAAAAGATACATGCCTCTTAAAGATCAGTTTGATGAAAAAGGGATACAGCTTGTTGATGTTGCTGGAGTTATTAGCAACGAAATTGTCAATACGCTTGAGCATATAACAAAGAAAAAATACGATTGGAGCATTTATAAGCCCTCATACAAGAATGAGATTTTACAAGCAGAAAACGATAAAGAGGAAGTACGCAAAATTCTCACACGTATGATTGGAGCGGAAATTAGATATGCGAAAATGGGTTACTGGACTGGTCCAGCGCCAATGGGTTATCAAAACAAAAAAATAGACACCCCTGAAAATGGAAAACGGGTTATCCTTGAGCCACACCCAGACGAGAGTAAATGGTTTGAAAGCATATTTACATTACGTGCACAAGGAAAACGTGATCAAGAAATTGTTAAATTAGTTAATGCAACGGGATTTAAAACTAGAAAGAGAAATATCTATGACAAAATTCATAAGAGTAAAATAATTGGAACTCATCCCGGAAAACCATTAACTGTAAAACACCTGACTGAATATATTAAAAGACCAATTTATGCAGGTATAAACACTCATCAATTTTTAGAGGGAAAACCACTCAAAATAAAAGGTCAGGGTATTGCGAAAGGGATTGTGTCAATTGAGTTGTTTAATCGTGCAAATAAAGGGAAACTAACAATAATTGAGGATGGTGAAACTGTACGTATTCATAAAGGAAAAGTACCATCATATCTAGTTAAAAAAGAAAAGTTTAACCCCAATTTCCCATATAAAGATGAAGTTATGTGTCCAAAATGCAAAGAGGAATTTTACGCCAGTACCTCAAAAGGTAATGGTGGATACTATCCTGCTTACCATCATGGGAGTAAGGTAGGAAAGCATGAGTATTTTAAAATACCCAGTGACAAATTTCATAAAACAATAAAAGAGTTCGTTCAAGAAGTAAGATTTACTGATGAATTTTTAATGTACATACATAAATATATGCTTGAAGAATGGGAGATAAGACGAAATAATACTCTGGATAAAAACATTGTTTTAGGACAACGCCTAACAGCCATAGAACAGGAGCAAAAGATGTATGGTGAGAAAATACCCATGCTCAACTCGTCTGTTGCTATACGTGTGCTAGAAGACAAAATTGAGGAACTAGAAAAGGAAAAAGAAGATGTCATGGCAGAAAAGGCGAAAAAACAAAAAGAAGGGTTGGATATTCAAATGATTATTCGCCACTCTTGGTATTTCTTCGAACACTTGGAAGAATTACTGCTAGGAGGCACGGATAAGCGTGCTAATGCAGCTCTTTTTGGTCTACTTTTTGATGAGAAGCCAACCTATGAAGATTTAGTTCTTCGAACCACTAAACTAGCTTGTGTATTCAAGCTAAACGAGGCATATAAAAATGCCAAAGGACTAAAAAGTATGAATAGTGAGCCGACTGGGACTCGAACCCAGAACCAAAAGCTTAAAAGGCTTTTGCTCTACCGATTGAGCTATCGGCCCATATTCGTATCTATCGAATATATTCCCTAATGCAGTGAAATATGTTAAACGTTAAAATTAAGGCCTTGGTAAGAATTTTAACAGAATTGAGCTTACCAAATCAACTCCGCACATTTTTGGGGTTGACAAAGCGATTTTCACTGTGTTTTACTAATCATAAAGAAAAAAGTGAAAATAAATGAAGTGGTACGCCGATTCTTACTTCTTGACTTAGTACATATGCACTGCGGCTAGAAGAGCGAATTTTAGGCGGACTTAAGAATCTCTAGTTCCGATAAAATAGGAAAGAGATTCTAAAGAAAGGGGGTGAAAGATATGACTGCTGATTTAGCTGAAACATTTACTTCTACTGTTAATTCTGCTTTTGTATCTGTTATTGATTTTATACCAAGATTAGTATCAGGTTTGATAGTACTTTTACTTGGTTTAATAATAGCGTCTTTTTTAAAGCAGATTTTGCTGGAACTTTTTAAGCTTATAAAACTTGATGGAGTTCTTAAAAGGTACGGAGTTCCGGAGTCCGCTGAAGGTATAAGTTGGGCATCTATTTTGGCGGAGCTTGCGAAATGGTTTGTGATAATTCTATTCCTGGTTCCTGCAGTTGATGCGTGGGGTTTAGGACGTTTTGTTGACGTTTTAAATGGTTTAATAATGTATTTACCAAACGTATTCGTAGCAGTTCTTCTATTGCTCGTGGGTTTTGTGATAGCAAGGCTGGTTAATGACCTGTTGCTTGCTTCTATTCATGGAGTCTCACGAGACGTTGCAAAAACAATAGCAACTGTAGGCAGATGGTCTGTAATGGTATTTGTGGTGCTGGTTGTTTTGAATCAACTGGGAATAGCAAGTGACCTGATAAGAATTCTTTTTGCCGGATTTGTGGCTATGTTGGCTTTGGCCGGCGGCCTTGCTTTTGGACTTGGGGGACGGGATGCAGCAAAAGAAGTGTTAAATAAGCTCATAAAAAAAACGTAAATATAATTACTTTCAGGTCAGGAAAACGCACAATAAAAACCGCGCGTTTTCTTGAATTTGGTGTTTGGTTAGACTATAATTCTTTTTGATATTGCGCCGCCATCGTCTAGTGGTCCAGGACACCTGGTTTTCAGCCAGGGAATCAGGGGTTCGACTCCCCTTGGCGGTACACGAGGCTAAAAATATACAAAATATAAGATTCTGATTATTTCCGAAGCTGAAAAAGTTCGACTCCCCTTGGGTTCATTATTTATAATTATCTTATCTAGAAGTATATATGTTTTAAACCAGATGGACTCTGGTAAAAAAGGGTTACTTTTTTATCATTGCCTGTAGTTCTTCCCTAACAGCCTTTAATCGTTGAAGTCTTTGTTCTTCCATTTCAATACGACCATCAAGATGAGCTATTCTGTCTTGTAAGGATGCTTTTATTTTTTTTGATCTTACACCTCTGCTTGGATCATTGTTTCGGTCGAGTAATTCCACGATACCTTCTCTGCTTATGGCGCGTATCTCCTCTGGACTTGTTAAACCAAGTGCTTTTGATACTTCTTCAAGAAATTCATCAGTTGTGGGAGCTTTTCCAGTCTCTATTTGAGATAAATAACCCGGATCATATCCAATCATGTCCGCAAATGCACTTATTTTTTTTCCTACTCCCCATCGTAGTGCACGCAGTACTACTCCTATTGGAATAGGTCCTTCTTGTGGAATTTGAGGCATTTTTTCTCTATTTCCCATGGTGTAATTATAAACCATCAATCCCAAGAAATCAACTATAGGATGGTGTTGTTGCTTAGATTATTTACAAAATACCTACTCAATCTGTCGCAAAAGTATTGAAGTATTAATATCGCTGTAGATTAAAGAGCTTTATAAAAAAAGATTCAAGAAGAAATGAAACGATTGAATATTTTGTTTTACTCTGTATCAATAAACAGTTGCATCACTAATATTGCTTTTATTGCCATTATTTGTTATTGTACTCCTTGTTCTTTGATGAATTTGGAATACAATAAGACAGTCAAGGTACAATCTAATTCTTTAGAAGTAGTTAATAGGAATATAAGGGTTTAACTGTTGGTAGGTTTTCTGCATAGCTTCTATAAGTGTTCGAACTTCTGCAGCTTGGGGGTACTCAAAGAAATATGGAGACGTATTATTAATGGAAGCTGAAAATTGAAAGAGGATTAGTGGCGTTCATAACTGAGTTTTAGTTAATTTTATAGATGTAAGCATAACCTATATTTTTGTATATTTTAATTTTCCCTGCTTTTTGCATATTTTTAAGAGCGGAGCTGAAGTTTTCAGTAGTTTCTAAAAGTTGGGTAACCCAACTGCCCGGGTGCACATCTACCACCAGATATTGAGGTTTTCCGGCAAATTCAAGCCACCAGCACGTTTTTTGCCCGCAGACATTACTGACAAGGTCTATCTTTCTGGGCCATACTAAATAAATTTCTTTTCTGTGAGACAAATGCGGAACAAGATTTTGTTGAGCCGCTACACTTGCTTCAGACGGCACTAATTTTAAAATTTCTCTGGTGTCATTCATCCAATCCTCATTTTTCCAGTATGCCGGTTTTGAAAGTTTATTAAGAGGAAAATGATAGATAAACTGCAGGGAAAAAGCAAACAGCAACATAAAAATAGTAACATATCCTGGCTTCAGCCCTTTTTTCTTTAAAAAATCTAAAACGTCCAAAGTTGCGACCAGTAAAAGAGGTGAAAGAATTGCCCTGTGGTGAAAAAATGGAGTAATCATGTGATTGTATGCTTTGGCCGGAAGAAAATATTGTGAAAGGTCCAGTGTTACGGCAAAGACAGCTCCGGGGGATAACAGGGGTAAAAAAGAGTACCAGCTGAATGAATAAAGCCAAACCATTCTTTTGTCAGTTGAATCAAAATACTTTTGGACAAGGTTTATAGGATCAAAATTGATTTTAGGAAAATATTCATAACCTGCAGGCGAAAACAAACCAACAGCTTTTACCTGAATAAGGCTTATTATAAGCCCTAAGGCTATAAACATAATAGAGTCTCTTCTGTATTCACGCTTAAAAAAATAAATAAATCCAAGTCCCGCAAGGGCTATGCCCATATTTTCCTGTGTCAAAATCAATAAAGAAAGCATTGTGAAAAACAGCTTATATTTTTCCGATTCGTAAAAATATGCGGTCCACGCAAGCAAAGCAACTCCTATCACAACAGGATGAAAGTCAAAAAATACCGCAAACTGAATACCAAAAAAAAGACTATAGACAATACTCAGATTTAAAGCCGCAAAAGGAGAAAATTTTCTTATTCTTATCAACTTATAAATAGGAATTGATGATAACGCAAGAAATACTGCCTGAAATATTAAAAGCATTCTCACATTAGACCAGGCAAAATAAAGAACTGAAAGCAGGGGGAGAGTTAATGTAAGGTGATCCCCAAGAATAAATCTTTCTTTTATGGTGTTAAACGGGTAAAGAAAATTTGCGTACTGCCATGCTGCCTGATCATAAAGACCCAGGTCAAACGCTCCGGACTGGAAAGAGTTATGTCTTATAACTGAAAGAAGCGAGTAGAGAATTGAAAGCAAGACAATCCACCCAATAAGTAACTTTAACGGTATTTTGTCAGAAGAAAAAATCTTCCTTAATAACTTCAAGAATCTCATTTTTGAGAATGTAAAAATTCATAAATATTATATCTTGTTTATGTCTATAATGATAACTGTAATTTATTATTTAGGTGAATCAGTTTTTGTCTTGGCTTTTTGCACTCTTAACCAAACTTCTTTAATGCCTGACTCTGCCAAATTAAGCCCTGCGCCTGAAACGTTCCTTGCTGTTACGATTGATGAACCAACAGCAGGGAAAACAAATGTTGAGGTCCAAAAAATATCCTGCAAAACCGGCTCTGCCAAAGTTGCAGCAACAGTGCCCAAATCACGAATCCTCTCTCTGTTGTGCAGAAATTTATCAAGCAAATAGTACGTGCCTGTAGTAACTATATTTGGACTGTTATTAATGGATTTTTCTTTTAAAAGTCTAACGCTTTGTAAGGTATTTAATATTGCTCCGGAATATTTTGCCGCGTATGATAGGGCAATAATATTTCTTGTTGTATCGTTAACTTCTTCAAAAAATGGGCTTGCCGCAGCCAATCCCGCAGCTGAATAAGTTCCTACAAAAAAGGCTCCATACTCTACTACAGTAAATCCCATAGAAATAGCCAGTTTTTTACAAATATCCAATGCCTCTTTTTCATCGTAACCCGCCATTTGGAATAAACGAGATCTTTGTTCTTCTGACAAGTGCGGAATCATTTTACTAACAGAAAATGCAGTTTTTAATTTGTCAACAATCCTAAATTTTGAGACTCTTTCAGAAATAGCACTTTCTTCAGCACTATTTTTTTCACTAATTCTATCGTATAATCCCTGATAAGTTTCGGTCTCATCGCCCCAGTCTTTTTTAAACGCTTCAAAACTATGATTATTGTGGGCGTCACATAAGTCCTCTAGTGCTGTTTTAGCCCTAATTTTTATTTCTTCTTGGTCAGCTGCATCCGTTCTCGAATCAGATTTAGAAACTTTCCACAAACTATAACTTCTGGCGGAATCATCAATAAGCCGCAACAAATGGCAATAAGATAGAACATTTAGCATGGATGTTTGAGATGACGTTAATGGTTGTTTTTTTGCCTCGCTTTTTATACCTATAATTACTTCTTTGCTTGACATGAAGGATATTTTACCAAAAAAATTTAGCAAAAGCTTCCTGCACAGTTAAATTTTTGTTATTATTTTATTATGGCCAAAAAAATTAAAGCGCAATATGATCATAATCTTAGGAAAAAAAGATTATTGTACTTATCAGTCTATTTTTTCCTTGCCTGTTTTTTTGTGTACTTTATAAGACCTTATTATATTATTTCTATACTGGCTGTTTTGGTTCCTCCCGCGATAGTAAATTTTCTCTGGATAAAAAAAGAAAGAGCTAAAATATTAATGTTCTCAATAATTTCCGTTCTGCTCTTTGCGCCTCCAGTTGAACTTATGACCAGACTTGTAAATGTTTGGGACGTTCAGTCAATTTTCCCAAGGCCGTTTGGTCTTATTCCTTTGGAAAATATGCTTTTTGCTTTTTTAAACTTTTTCTGGGTGCTTTCTTTTTATGAGTATTTTATTGATAGAGACAGGACAAGACGTATTTCTAAAAAAATAAAATATTTGATTGGATTGTACATTATGTTTTCTGCTTTAATATTTGGCCTTTTCTTTTATAATAAAAACCTTGTAGGAGCCAATTATTTTACTCTGTCTTTTTTTGTTCTAATACTGCCTTCCGTTTTTATTTTTACCAGAGAACCATTTTTGATTAAGAAGACAATTTTACCTACTCTGTTTTTCGCGTTTATTTTCTTTGTCTATGAAATTGTGTCTTTGCAAATAGGTAGTTGGTGGTGGCCTGGAAGCTATATGTATACTTTTATAATAGGAGGAAAAATACTGCCGCTGGATGATGTTGTAATCTGGTATTTCCTTTCCACCCCTGCCTTAATTGGAGGATATGAATTCTTTGTTGACGATCACAAATGAAATTCCATCATTATAATTTCAGCTTCAGGACCGTACTCCTGATGCCAAAGTATAAAATATTTATGAGTATGCCAAAAATTATCACAAACATCATCTGCGTGGAAGAATCATATGCCTGGAATCCGTCATATAAAACTCTTTGAGGCTCGGTAAAAACGTACCACGATTGGGTTCTCTGGATTTTACCTAAGGCAACACCAAAAGCAATCAGAAAATTTGTAATTATCAGTACATAGTTAATTAAGACTGAGTTTTTTTTGAATTTAGAATGCAGGAATTTTTCAAAAGGATAAAGAGCGTATACATATGTTGTGATGGCAAGAAACATTAAAACTGTGTACTGTAAAATTAGAATTATTTGAATCAACGGCTGCACGGAAAATAACTGTTTTCCCAAATACTGAATATCAGTTACAAGGTAAATTGTGTTCGGAACAAAGGCAAACCATAGTAAAAAAAGCGCAATTTTAAATATGCTTCGTTTTTCATTTAAAAACATCCATCCAAAAATGACACCAAGTGCCGCCAGGATCACGTTAACAAGCATCCAGCTTATATTTTCTTTTAAAATATCCATACATAATTTATACCAGTTTTTTAGTCTATTAACAATTGTTTGTAAATTTTATATAATTAACAAAGCAATCATTTAAGACCATTTATAAATATAAAATTATGCAGGTTGAAGTATTTAGAAAAATATTTTCCAAAAAACCCGAACCGCCAATGTGTAAAAATTACAGGAGTGGGTACTGTTTGTTTGAGAAACCCAGTAATGGAAGTCGTGGAGAAATACCATCTAGTTCTCCTATAGTGCCGCCTTCTCTTGTCTGGACACATGATAATAACCTTGGTTCAAAGCATTTTTGCTCAGCATTTCCTAAAAGAACTAGTACTGCTGAACACCAGAAAAGTGAATGTAGTGGGTATGTAGAACCACAAGCAGAACCAGAAACTTTCCCTAAGGGCAATCAGATACCAGAAAGGCGATATGCTCTGCAAATAGACAAGCTGCAAACAACCAAAGGATAACCTTGCTCAAAATAACTAATAAAATCTCAAAGATTTAAATCACTGGCTATAAACTCAAAAAGAAGGTAAAATATGTTTATGCTGGCATCACAGATTAAAAAGATAGTGTTCCTCTTTTTTTTATTTCTCTTGTTTTCTGGTGAAAGTTTGGCAATTTATGATCCTCTGAAAAATGCTAATAATTTTTTCGGTATCCATATACTTTTTCCTGAAGAACTTGAAACTGCGGCAAAGCTTGTCAATTCAAGAAATGGCGACTGGGGGTATGTGACGATTCCGATTCAAGCAAAGGATAAGGATATTTTAAAATGGCAGGGTTTTATGGATGAGGCCTCAAAACGCCATCTTATCCCAATAATAAGGCTATCAACAGAAGAGGACTTTATAGACAAAGGAGTTTGGAGAAAACCCGATTATTACGATGTTATAGATTTTGCGAATTTTCTTAATTCACTTTCCTGGCCTACTAAAAACAGATATGTTATACTTTTCAATGAAGTAAACAGGTTTGATGAATGGGGTGGAGAAACTCCTGACCCTTCTTACTATGCGGATTTGGTTTCTTTTTCCTATAAAGCTTTTAAACAAAGAAGTAGTGATTTTTTTGTTATTCTTGGTGGATTTGACAACGCGGCTTCCTCAGATGGTACAAAGTATATAAATGAGTTTGATTATTTGTTGCAAATGGTGCAAACCAATAATGACGTTTTTGATAATATAGATGGGTTTGCCAGCCACTCGTATCCAAATCCAGGTTTTGTTCAGGCACCAAACGCCTACTGGCGAATGGGAACTTATACCTATAATTTTGAGTATAATTTCATAAATTACTACACCAATTCAGAAAAATTAGCGTTTATCACAGAAACTGGATGGGATAATTTGCGAATTTCCGACGCAAAAATTGCCAACTATTATAAAGATGCTTTTGAAAACATCTGGAAAAAAGATTCGGATAAGATAGTTGCCGTAACGCCATTTCTTTTGATTGGCGCTAAAGATTCTTTTGGAATATTTTCTTTTTTTAAAGATGGTACACCCACGCTCTACGCCGAAGCCTTTGAAACTTTGTCTAAAAAAAAGGGTGAGCCTGAGCTGAATAAAACGACGGATAAAAAAACTGCCGCAGAAAACACAATTAAAGCTGAAAAATTTAGGGACGGAAATACAGAAGACAAAAATATCATTATTCCTGGCTATTTAAAGGAATATATCAAAACTATTTTAGGATTTTAGGAATAAGATAAATAAAAGACATAAAAAAAATAATATGGTAAAATGTCGGTTATGGAGAATGCAACATTTAATAATTCAGTTTCACATGATTTAAAATTTGAAGACATAATCTGCCTAATTAAAGAATTTCTTGATGAAGATGAAAGTGCAGGGTATAAACTGACCATAGGTACTGATTCGGAAGTAAAATCAGATAAAAAAGGTAAAAAATACCTGGAACTGATAACTGCTATTGTTATTTACAGAAAAGGATATGGGGGAAGGTATTTTTGGCGAAAAAAAGAGATGGCAAACGTTAAAACTTTAAGGGAAAAAATTTATCAGGAAGTTTTACTTTCAATAGAAACAACAAAATACTTTGTTCCTGAGCTTAAAGAAAAACTTAACGGGCAATCTGACCGATATGATCTTGAGATTCATATAGATGTGGGAGAAAAAGGTGAAACACGGGAAATGATAAAAGAAGTTACCGGCATGGTCGCGGGAAACGGTTTTGTAGCCAAAACTAAGCCGGAATCTTATGCTGCCTCAAACGTTGCAGACAGACATGTTTAAGATCAAATTCAAAATTCAACCCCGATTGAATCGGGGTCAAAACTTAAAACTTAGAACTCGAAGGAGGAGAAATAAAAAACTGGAGTGGTATGAAGCACCTGATGTAAAAAAGTTAATTGACGGGCTGGTGAAAAGTCTTGAATTTGAGCATGTAAGTTCGGAGCGGATTTTTTGTTTCAGAACGACCGGAACAAAATCCCGAGCAATTGCCCGAATTTGGTCTTTTCCTAAAATTTTTCAGCACGCTTTAAAAATTGAGCCGGCTTACGTAATAGAGGTTGTTTCTGAAAGGTTTAATAAAATGGGTGAGCGGGAGAAGACTAAAGTTTTAATCCACGAACTTTTGCACATCCCTAAGAACTTCTCAGGAAGCTTACTGCCCCACAGGTATG
>MFNJ01000021.1 GCA_001782015.1 Candidatus Levybacteria bacterium RIFCSPHIGHO2_01_FULL_36_15 | reverse complement strand
TAATGGAGTTTGCAGCCTATGAAGCGGAAAATGGTTTGAAGTTCAACCAGATTTATCAAGTCTACAGCCAAAAATTTCAAAAGAACTACTTGGACGATAATGAAAAGGTTGATTTTAGTGTTCTTCCAACTGGTTATTTAACTGATCCTGACGGTTCACAGGTCTTTATCTATGTATGTACGATCCAGAGAATGCAGATTAACCTGTTTGGTAAAGAAGGAATGTTCTCTACGTCTGGTGATTATGATCCCGAAGATGATGCCGACAAGTTGGATATACCTATCAACGCTTTTGACACGATTATTGCTGATGAGTGCCACAGAGGATACACTTCACAGGAAGTAAGCAAATGGCGCGAGGTACTCGACCACTTTGATGCAGTCAAAATCGGGCTTACTGCCACTCCGGCAGCCCATACCACCAGCTATTTCAAAGACATTGTGTATAGGTATGGCTACGAACAAGCAGTAAAAGATGGATATTTAGTTGACTATGATGCGGTAAAGATAGAGTCCGGTGTCAGGATCGAAGGTATAACCATTAAAGAAGGTGATGAAGTTGAAGAAGTTAATCCAGAAACCGGCGCCCAACAGCTTGATTTATTGGAGGACGAAAGACATTTTGAAGTAACGGAAGTCGAAAGAGAAGTAACCTCGCCTGACAGTAATAAAAAGATCATTCAAGAGTATGCCAAGTATGCACTCGATCAAGAAAAAGACACTGGTAGATTTCCAAAAACCCTAATCTTTGCTGATAACGATCTTCCACATACCTCGCACTCAGATCAGCTTGTTGATCTTTGTAGAGATATTTTTGGTCGCGGTGATGCCTTTGTCCAAAAGATTACTGGCTCACCAACAGTTGATAGACCACTTCAACGAATTAAAGAGTTCAGGAATAGACCGGAACCGCACATTGTCGTTACCGTAGATATGCTTTCTACCGGTGTGGATATACCAGCGATTGAAAACATTATTTTCTTACGACCAGTAAAGTCACGCATTTTATTCGAGCAGATGATGGGAAGAGGTACAAGATTATGTAGTAACTTCCCGAATGGTATGGGAACTGCTCCAAAGTCGCATTTTACGGTTTTTGATTGTTTCGGTGGATCTCTACTTGAAGCATTCAAAAACTCCACCGGTATCACACAAGTCACGCCTTTACCACCCACAAGAACCATCGAGGAAGTCATTACTGAGATTGCTAATAACCGAGATGTTGATTACAACACTCGCTGTCTTGTTAAGCGCCTACAACGGATCAATAAAGAAATCAGTGCCGAAGGCAGACAGATGCTTGCTAAGTTTATTCCCAATGGAGATATTGGCGAGTTTGCTAAGTCATTGTCAGACAAACTTGATAAAGACCGTGTTAATACCTTACAACTCCTTACCAATAAAGATTTTATTGAGCTGTTGACTCACTATCCCAAACCTCCAAGAAAGTTTATCAAGGCAATAGGTGTTGAAGATACGGTTAAATCAGAATACCTATTCAAAACACTTGATGGCAGTGAATTAAAACCAGACGAATACATAAAACAATTTGAGAAGTTTGTTAAGGAAAATCCAGAACATATTGAGGCATTAGAAGTGGTTTTGGAAAAGCCAAAATCGTGGAGTACAAAAGCCCTCAAAGAACTGAGAGAGAAGCTCTCACAAACCCCGGAGCGTTTTACTGATGAGAACCTACGTCGTGCCTACAAGTATCCGCTTGCCGATATTATCTCAATGATTAAACACGCTGCCAAAGAAGAACCATTGATCTCCGGCAAAGAGAGGATAGATTTGGCTATTGCGAAAGTCATAGACGGCAGGACACTCACTGAACAACAGCAGAAATGGCTGGAACTAATCAAGAAACATCTTATTGAAAACCTTACTATTGAACCTACCGACTTTGACTCAATGCCTATATTTGTCAACTTTGGCGGAAGTTTTAACAGAGTGAATAAAGATTTTGATAATAATTTAATGGCTTATATCAGCAAAATAAACGCAGCCATACCAGAGGTATATGCCTATGCAACAAACTAACATTGTCAATAAACTATGGGGATTTTGTCATATCCTACGGCATGATGGCATGGACTATGGCGATTATGTCGAACAGCTTACTTATCTTCTCTTTCTCAAAATGGCAGAAGAACGCGTTGTCCCAATCCCGAAGGAATACTCTTGGGCTGTTTTGAAAACAAAATCAGGCACAGAATTAACCGATCACTACAACGATTTATTACGAGGGCTTTCAAAACAATCTGGACTGCTTGGTGCAATCTTTGCAGAAGCACTTTCTAAGTTCACAAAACCTGTCAATCTCAAAAAACTTATTGATCTTATTGATGAGATAGACTGGTCTGGACTTAATGTTGATGTAAAGGCGGAAGCCTATGAAGGCTTATTGGAGAAATCGGCAGCCGAAGGCAAGAAAGGTGCAGGTCAATTCTTTACCCCAAGAGTGCTTATAGATGCCATTGTACAGTGTGTGAAGCCTGATCCAAGGGCTTCAAAGGACTTTACGATCAGCGATCCGGCAGCCGGTACCGGTGGCTTTATTCTCGCTGCATATAATTGGTTCTATAAAAAGGTTGGCGGTGCGATAAACAGAGATGATCTGGATAAAATTAAGAAGCATACATACTTTGGTACAGAATTGGTTGCCAGACCTCGTAGATTATGTCTAATGAACCTATACCTACATGGCATTGAGTCTCAGGTACGCCTTGCAGACTCATTGTACGAGCCTGACAACGGCGACAGGTTCGATGTGGTACTCACTAATCCTCCATTTGGTACAAAAGGAGCTAATCAAGTTCCAGAACGGCAGGATTTTACTGTTGCTACAAGTAACAAACAACTCAATTTTATCCAACACATATTAACAATTCTCAAGCCCGGAGGCAGAGCTGCCGTTGTGTTGCCGGATAATGTGTTATTTGAAGATAAAGCCGGTGAGATATTCAAAATACTTACTCAAGATTGTAATTTACATACGGTCTTACGGCTACCGAGAGGTACATTTACTCCTTACAGTCAGGGAGTAAAAGCCAATGTTATATTTTTTACTAAAGGACTACCTACTGAAAATACTTGGATCTACGATGCCAGAACAAATGTACCGGGCATAACCAAGATGGATCGACCATTATCACCAGCTCATTTTGTTGAGTTTGTGAAAGTCTATGGAGATAACTCAAACGGATTGTCTAAGAGAGAGGAAACCGACTCAAAGGAAGAACGGTGGAAAAAGTTCTCGATAGAACAGGTTAAAGAGAAGCATTTCAAACTCGATAGCTTCAAATGGCTGAAGGACGAGGATATAGAAGACTCAGATGACCTACCAGAGCCGGAGGAACTTATTACAGACGCTCTCTCTGCTCTCAAGGAAGCATCTGATAATTTGGATAAAATCTATGCAGAACTCACAAACGGCGAAAACAAATAACGAATGGAAATCCTACTCTCTTGGAGAATTGGGAGAATATCTCAATGGTCGAGCATTCAAAAGCACTGATTGGAAAAAAACTGGGATTCCAATAATTAGGATACAGAACCTAAATAATCATCAAGCACCATTTAATTATTCAAGTGAAGTCTTTGAAGATAGGTATAGAGTTGAAAATGAAGAATTATTAGTTTCTTGGTCTGCTTCTTTGGGAGCTTATATTTGGGATCGAGGTTCTGGTTGGCTTAATCAACATATCTTCAAAGTAATCCCGAATGAAAAAGTCGTTGAAAAAAGATTACTATACTACGCCATAAAAAACATAATTCGAGAGCTATATGCACAAGCTCATGGAAGTGGAATGGTTCATGTAACTAAACCTGTATTTGAAGCTCAGGTGGTAATGATCCCAGAAGATAAACGGCTTCAGTTAAATCTCGTGTCACGATTTGATGATATGTTGGAGTCAGTTGACATATCTATAAATAAAATACAAAAAGCAAAGAGGCTTATTCAAAAGTTTCGCCAGTCTGTTTTATCTGCTGCCGTAACCGGCAAATTGACTGAGGAGTGGAGAGAGAAAAATCAGAATTATAAATCGTCTGAAGAAATACTAAACCAAATAAAAGAGCAACGATTAGTAGCTGGTAGCAACAAGAATAAATTACAAGATATTTATACACACACAGAACAGAACGACAACGATCAGCTGCCTGAAAAGTGGAGTTATGTTTCGTTAGATAAACTATGTAACTCGTTTAGCTATGGCACTTCAGCCAAATCTCAAACGGAGGGTAAAGTTCCAGTACTTCGCATGGGAAACCTTCAAAGAGGAGAAATTGACTGGAATAGTCTTGTATACACCTCAGATGCTAAAGAGATTGAAAAATACACATTGAAGTCTGGCGATGTGTTGTTTAACCGAACAAACAGTCCAGAATTAGTTGGTAAAACCAGTATCTATCGAGGAGAACGACCAGCAATATATGCAGGTTATTTGATAAAAATAAACAATTATTCTCAACTTGATTCAGAATACCTGAATTACTGTCTTAATTCAGGTTATGCCAATAATTATTGCTATCAAGTTAAATCTGATGGAGTGAGTCAATCAAATATAAACGCCCAAAAATTAGGGAAGTTTGAAGTTCCTTTCTGCTCTATTGAGGAACAGCAAGAAATTGTCAAGAAAGTTAAGTCAATGTTTGAGGTTGCTGATTTATTAGAAAAACAAATTGAGATTGCTGGCAAAAAAACAGACAAACTTACTCAGTCAATTTTAGCTAAGGCATTCAGGGGTGAGCTATGACACTACTAACACTAAAAAACTGGTATCAGATTGATTTCAAAGTTGACGGTAGTCCCAAAATTACACTACAGAAAATATCGAAATTAGTTGATGAACTAAAAAAGATGGATCTGATAAATGGTTGGTTCTATCTGTTTGAATACACAACAATCAGAGTTAGATTTAACTCACTTAGACAGAAAGATTTGAAATCCGCAATTTCCACATCTTTGAGTAAATTAGAGCTGATTACTATTCCTGAAAAGCCTTTTGAACCTTATGTTGAAGGAGATGATATGTTTGCCAATATAGAAGTAGTAGAGACATTCGCTAACATTATGGTTGATTTGACTTCATTAACGATAAAAAGACTTTCTGATGCAAACTTTAGTAACTTTAGGCTAATGGAAAGGTTAACTCACTGTATTTTCAATAATATCTACGGATCTGATACCGAGACTTATATGCGACTAAAGTTACTTGGATTTGATTTTCAGTCCCAAGACAATCCAGAACAAACAATACTTGACGATAATCAAAAATATACGTTGGGTAGTTTTGTAACTATTACTACACCACCGATAAATATACCTAAAAAATAATTATGTTATCTAAACAAGCCATAGAAGAATATCAAAAGATAATGAAAGAAGAGTTTGGACAAGACATTACTGTTACCGAAGCAGAGGAACAAGGAACTCGTTTGTTGAAGTTTTTTGAAATACTTATAAAAGTTGACCAAAGAGACAAAAAAATAAAATGACTATTGATGATTTTTTGAAAAGATTTGTAGAAGGATATTTATTCCACGATTTGGAAAGCATGTCCAAAATCACCTTACCAACAGGACAGAATGATGGTGCTGCTGGTTATCCTATGGTTGCCACTACACTTGCAGGAGTGGAATTGCTTGGTGGCTTACTAATGCCGACTACTGATGCTTTTGACCCAAAAAACAAAAGCAATGATTATTTTCTAAATTATTGGGATAACTACCTTTCAAAAGAATATGCTCAATACACAGGATTAGGTCGTTTGTTTCGTCAACTTATGAGAAATGGTATAGCGCACACGTTTGTGGCGAAACCGGGCATTTTTGTAGAAAAAGGTAGCAATCGACAAATGTCCATTGACACTACCAGACAGGAAATATACATAGATTGTAATGTTTTTTTCAAAGAGTTTGAGGATACTTATTGGAAACTTGTTAAACCTATTGTTGATGGAACGGCATCTTCACCAACAACGACGAAGGTAAACATACAGACAAGATTAGATGATGTAAGCAGGGTGTATTCAGTTGACTCTACAAGGTTATTTGGAGCAATTCCAACTTTGCATGCTTCGACAATAAATACCGGAAAGAGAGCGCAAGTGCCAGCTAGTTCGTTCTTTTCAAGCTTAGGAACGAGAGCCAGCGGAGCATCGGGATCAGCCATGCCAGTTCCAACAACAACCATTGTTAATTCAAACTCAACGGCAACAATTCCACCATCTGTTACGGTTCCTTTTACAACTATTTCTGGCACATTGCCCCCAAAAACAAAAAAATAATTATGAAGAAAATCAGTGGAGAAAATAAAACCTGTTACTTATGTGGTGTAAATCCGGCTAATTCAGCAGATCATGTTCCCCCAAAAAATCTATTCCCAAAAGACTACCAAGTAAAAGGATATAAACTTCCTGCCTGTAGCAAGTGTAATAACCTTCTTCATTTGGACGAAGAGTATATTCGCGATCGGTTTTCAATCGCTGGACAAAACGATACAGCTCGCGAAGTATTTCAACAGGGCACACGCAGAAGTTATCTACGTCCTTATGAAATGCTCAAATCGGTAACTAAATTGGACTTAATTAACAGAGACACTGTACCAGTCATTATAAAATCTCCAGCTGGTATCCATATCGGAAATACAACAGGTATAAAAATTGACGCAAAGAGAGTTAATTGTGTGTCTGTTAAGATCATAAAAGGTTTGTATTACCACCATCTCGGACAACGCATTCCTGATGACTATAATTTTGATGCTTATTTTGATCCTCCCAACTGGTTACCTGACCTATTAAACAAACCAAGTCCCTTAATTGGTAGATTTGACGAGGTATTTTCTTACAAAGGAATTGTTACAAAGCAAGATCAGGCGACAGGTATTTGGTGGTTATCTTTTTATAAAAGTCTTGGGTTAATAGTTGTTGTAGAAAATCCTACTTTGGCGAAAGAAATAAAAGCTCAAAGAGAGACAAAACATAAATAATATGGAAATCCGTAGAACTGGTAACATCTGGCATTCACCTTACAATGTTTATAAACATTTGTTGAGGCTTTCAAAAGTCGTAGCGCCAGAAGCAATAGAAAAGGAAGGAAAATATAAACCAGTAAGAGAAGCGCGTTTGGCAGCAGTTGTAGCTTTAATTCTTTCTCAAAGGACAAAAAAACCAGCTTATGTCCAATTACCACCACATGATCCACCCGATGCTTACTTGATGCAGCAATCACTCGTAAAAAATGGACAGTTAGATATCACAACTCTTGAAATTACGAGTTACCGGTATAATAGTGATGAAACCTTGTTAGACCAATTAAAAAGGACAAAAACCGGACAAGTTCAAAAGTATTCGGATGAGTATGTCTTGGCAGTGGAACTTCTTTCAAAAGAAGCTATTGATTATGATGCTATCCGAGAATATCTCAACACAGCAAAAATCCCTTTTCCAGTGTGGACTCTTTTTGGAAAGACTGTTGATGGAAGTACAACTGCAGAGTTCACTATTATTAACCCTGAAACTTATCAGTCAGAAATAAACATTGGTGAAGCAGCATTCAATTTGAAACAACAAGGCATGTTAGACGTGATTTTTACAAAACGAACTGGTAGTGAAAAAAGTGTAAGGACGGAACCGGCTGGTACTTATGAGTTACCTCCATGGGAAGGTCTCATAAAATAAAAATGAAAAAGATAATCTTGAGAAAAATAGTTAATTTGCTTAATTCTGGAATTGACTCAGAGGAAAAAACACTATATTTATTCGTTGAGATCCATAAAATCCGAAAATTAGACGGTGAAGTTAAGTCATACTTAGACTTTTTTCGCGACTGGCTGGTGCATGATGAAATATCGTACAAATCTTCTACGGACTTCTTCTTGAATAGGTTTGATAAGTATATTAGTGGTTCTGATGCCAAAAAAATCGCACATGATTTTGTTTTGCACGAGAGTGATTTCTTCAAGTTTATAAACCTAAAAACTGAATTACGAAGCTTCTTACTTGCCAACAATTTACCAAGCAATTTAACAAACGACAATAATTATTGGTTAAGGTTTGTTAGGGTATTAGTAGAAATACTCAAAGAATGTCCAGTAAAAAGTAGTAGCGGAAAAATAGATATGCTGTCCTTAACAGAAGATAATTCTGGAAATATCTGTTTTAGGTTTCACCTAAGAGGCAGAGAAGAGGTTGTTAAGATTAAATTAAAAATTAAAGGTTTATAAGCGGAAGCCAAAATAATCATCCGCTAAACTCTTTCCCTCTCTTTTATTATTGTTCTTGCAAGTCTTTGTATTTCTGGCAAATATCTATTTACAATCGCTACGTGCGCCGGATTGGATATTAAAAACGGCTCAAGATCTCCTTTTTGACTTTTTGAGTGGGACAATTTAATTCGTATCCAAGTATAGATTGTAATTGGCTGCCCATTTTTATTTTTCTTCATTTCCGGCTTTCCAAGCTGTTTTCTTATCCAGCTTGATATTGCTGTGGTTCCTCCATAAGACTCAAGTACTCTGTAAAAAGTTCGATATTTTTCAAACAAACCGTCTGTGTTAATAGCATCTCTGTATAAACGGAGTGGACTTTTTCTAATGTGTTTTCCTTTTACAGTCGCTTCATAGGTTGTTTTTATCCTCATTCCGTCTTGGACAATAAAAGCACTTGCCGTAATTGATCTTGTTTGGGTGGTTGGTTCATTTACTCCTATGAGGGTGACTGACATATCATTGCCTAATATATATTTTGAATTATCTATCAGGGTTAGTTCTGCCAGAAAATCGCTAAACAATTTGCCAGTTTTAGCAGTCGCTTCTTCTTTGGTGTTTGCCTCTACGATGGTTTTAATATGCCTTGCTTGGTGTTCTCCCTCAAAATCCGGCAAGAAGGTAAAATCATCGATAGTCAGGCTTATTCCGTCTGGGATTGTTAAGCCACATATTACTCTTTGGGTTACTATATGTTGCATCTTATAAATTAGATATTGACTCGAAATATAATTGACTTGGTGGTTGCTATTTTTTTCTAAGGTTTATAAAACTCTCGACATCTTCTTGATTGTACCTTCTGTCACCTCGATCGCTTAATTTAATTGCTTTTAGTTTTCCACTCTTGTCCCATCGCCTCAAAGTCCCAACATGGACATTCAAGATTTCGGCTGCTTGGCGAATAGTTAGAAGTTTGGTTAGTGTTGTGTTTTTCTTTATCATACCTTAATTTAATTATACAAAAATAATCAACAAACCGCTATACTTACAATATCGGGAAGACTACCCGGATACTTCACTGATAATACTAATATATTCTGGGTAGTGTAATCCTATCTAATACAATGAAAAAGTTAGACGAACAAAACCAGCTTCGGGTAGCCTTATACTTGAGGGTTTCAACTGACGATCAGGTAGAAAAATATGGACTTGATTTACAAAAGACTTCGCTGACTGGATTGTTGCAATCCAAAGGTAGGCTGGAAGATGGTCGGGAGAAAATGAAACTGGCTGGTGAAAGATACGTCTATGTTGATGAAGGAATAAGCGGAACGACTCCTCTTAACGAGCGACCAGCCTTTTCACAGCTCAAGGAGGATATATTGCTTGCCGGAGAGGGTCAAAAACCGTTTGATGTGGTAGCAGTTTATAAAATTGACCGTTTTGCAAGAAGACTAAAAATACTGTTGGAAATAATTGAGTTCTTCGAGGAAAGAGACATTCAGTTTCTCTCCGCTAACGAAAGCATTGATACCTCTACTCCTTTTGGTAAGGCTATTCTTGGTATTGTTGGTATCATCGCCGAACTTGAAATAGAAACTACTAAGGCAAGAACACAAGCTGGAAGAGCAGAAGCAATAAAAAATGGCGTCATTATGGGTGCTAATGCAATCTATGGCTATAATAAAGATGCCGATAAGAGACTGGTAGTATTTGAAGAAGAGGCAGAGGTTGTAAGGTTAATTTTTAACAAGTTTGTCAACGAAAGATTATCGGCTCAACAGATCGCAGACCATCTTACTCGGCAGGAGATTCTTTCGCCCGAAGCCTCTGCAATCCAACATCGCAAGAAAGCAGGAGAAGTAAGAAAGAAAAATACTCTATATTTTTGGCGGTCAGAAAGAGTGAGGGAGATTTTAGCCAACGAAATCTATATCGGTAAATACTTCTATGGTAAAACACATAACTCAAAGCCTATACCCAAAGAGGAGTGGACGCTTTCACCCTACCAACACCCAAGCATTATTGACTTATACTTATTCAAACAAGCTCAATCTTTATTAAAACAATCAAAGCAATTAGCAAACGCCATTAACAAAACAGCTGGCGACCATATTTATTTGCTTTCAGGGTTATTAAAGTGCGATTGTTGCTATAAACCAGAGAGGGGCGATACGGATTTGACAACTTGGGTTGGAGACAGAAAAAAACTTGATAAAAAAGGAGATGAACCAACTTATACCTACGCCTACAAATGTGGAAGAAAGAATACAAAAGAAAACCAAATAATTTGTAAGGCTATTCCAATACCAGCAGCATCTTTGGAAAATTACATTGTTGAGATGACAAAGAAACTACTAAGTAATCCTATCGCAGTATATAACTATCAACAAAAACTCAAATCTTCTCGTCTTGAGATTAACAAGCTACAAAAGAAGAGAGAGGAAATAAAAGGACTACTTAATAATCTGCCTAATCGTATAGATAGGTTGAAAGAACAACACGAAGGCGGATATATTGACCTCAAGGCTTTACGAACCAAAGCCAGTGAGCTTGCTGCAAAGGAACAAACACTGAAAGTAGAGCTGGAGAAAACGGAACATCAAATAGCTCAGAACTCGCTTTCGGTTGGATATATCAATACTCTCAAGCTATTTTCTCAAAAATACATAAAAGCCCTTGATGATATATATAAAAAAAGGCAAGAGATTTTTGATATTCTCCACATGCTTATTAGTAGTATTACTGTTTATTCTCGCCCTGTAACTAAAAAGGATAAGATAGCTGGGAGGAAGAAAGCAGAACAACTAATACCTTATAAGTTAGAGATGGAATTAAAACTACCTCAAGACATATTGAACCATTTTGCCTCACGGTTCGGGGTCAAAAGTTCTGATTTGTGAGCGACCAGGGTCTCGAACCCTGAACCTATTCCTTAAGAGGGAATTGCTCTACCAATTGAGCTAGTCGCCCAGAATATTTTCTGAAAAAAATTTCTGGGTAAACCCAGAACAAGCTGTAATTTGTATCTTCTTTTCCATCCTTTAATTTCTATTTCCCTTGAACGGGCTTCTGCCTGACTACCATGTTTTTCGTAATATACAATTCTTATGGGTCTTTTAGACCGTAAGGATTTTGCTCCTAACCTATTATTTGTATTATGTTCAGATTCCCTTCTTATCAAGTCTGTTGTTATCCCAGTGTATAAAGTGTTATCATTGCATCTTGCGATGTAAACAAACCAATACATAATAGCGCTTACTCAGAATATTATCAATAAATATTATACTACAAAACTGCATTTACGCAGAAAATACCGATTTTATCGGGATTGTTCTGCGCGCCTAGCAGGAATCGAACCCGCATAAGTAGTTCCGAAGACTACTGCTCTATCCGTTGAGCTATAGGCGCAATTTTGTATAAATTTTACCAGATTGGTATAATACAAACAACATAATACTGAAAAAATGCTGAATCTACAATTTAATCTTTGTATTTTGCCTTAATTTTTTATATACTTATCAAGAATTAATTTATGGAAAAAGAACTATCTGTTGTAATTCCGGTATTTAATGAGGAAGAGAGCATTAGAGAATTATACGAAAAGCTTTCGGAAAGTTTAGTGAAACTGAAGAAAAGCTACGAAATTATTTTTATAGATGACGGTTCATCTGATAATTCTTTGAATGTCATGAAAAGTCTTTGTAAAAAGAACAAAGATATTAAAATCTACTCTTTTAGGAAAAATCTCGGAAAATCGTATGCTTTTATGGTGGGCTTTAAAAAAGCAAACGGTGAATACATTGCAACTCTTGACGCGGATTTACAGGATGATCCAAAAAGCATTAAGATTTTATATGAAAAGCTTGTTAATAGAAAATACGATTTGGTAGCAGGCTGGAGAAGAAACAGAAGAGATAATATAATTAAAAATATTTCTTCTTCCGTGTTTAATAAAGTTGTATCAGTCATTTTCAATCTAAAAATCCATGATCTCAACTGCGGATTAAAAGTTTACAAAAAAGAAGTGGCAAAAGAGTTAAAATTATATGGAGGAATGCACAGATTCATACCTATTTTGGTAAATGAAATGGGATACAAAGTTGGAGAAAGTGAAATAACTCATTATCCCAGAAAATACGGAAAGTCAAAATATAAAATTACAAAAATAATAACTGACGTTCCCGATTTAATAACCATTTATTTTTTAACAAAATACACAAGAAGGCCGTTGCATTTTTTTGGTAAAATAGGAAGTGCGCTTTTTTTGATCGGATTGCTTACCCTTGCCTATCTTTCTTATATACATTTCTTGGGTGAATCCATTGGTAGGAGGCCGTTATTATTTTTAGGAATACTGCTTGTTACTCTTGGAATCCAAGTTGTATTTACTGGTCTTCTTGCCGACCTAATTGTAAACACCAACATGAAAGAGAACAACAATTACCCTATTAAATATGAGTCTAAACCAAACAATAAAAAAGTTTAAATCCTTTTTTACTTTAATTTTCGGTTTTCCACTAACGGCATTATCATTTTACTTTATTATAAAAATCGTCTATGAAAACCAAAAAAATATCCCGAAGGATTTTCTTCATTTTGAGCCGATTACTTTTGCTTCCGGAATATTCTTTTTATTTTTATTTTTTTTATTAAGAAGCGTTGGATGGCGCAAGATTCTAAAAAACCAAGGACATGGTTTGAATTTATTTAAATCAACATATTTGTTCTGGTCATCAGAGACAAAAAGATATATTCCGGGTAATATATTCTCCTTTATTTCCAGAATCAGCAACTTTAAAAAAGAGAAAGTTCCTGCAAAAATTGTACTAAAATCGCTTGTGGAAGAATCTTTACTGATCACCTCTTCTGCTGGAATATTCAGTTTACTGTCTTTACCAATTATTCTTCCTTCCTTCACAAACATAATAAAAAATAAATTTGAACAATATCATTACTTCACAATTTTTGCTCCCATACTCTTTTTAGCCGTAATAGTGACCGTTTGGCTAAAAAGGAAAGCACTTGTTAGATATTTTAAAAATACTAGTATAAAATCTTACATTGATGTATTTTCTGTTTATATTTTAGGATGGTTTTTTTTTGGCGTAGCAAATTTTCTAATAGCTTCTTCTTTTTCATATTTAAATCCAAATAATTTTTTAGGTATCGTTTCATATTTTGTTTTTTCATGGATTGTGGGTTACCTGTCATTTGTTACGCCGATGGGTCTTGGAGTTAGGGAACTGGTGCTTGTTCTTGGCCTGTCTCTTTTTCTTCCGTTGTATGTTGCCTCATACATAGCAATACTTTTAAGAATAGTATTGATAACGTCCGAAATGGCATTTTTTGCTTTATCTTATTTGCTGCAAAATATAAAATTAAGGCTTGCACTATTTAAAAAATATTCAATTTCATACCAGGAATTAATTCTGTTTCTGTCAACAACTTCTTATGTTGTCTACTTTACATATGTTACGTTTGAAAAACATTTAAACTTTTTTACTGGAAGATTTGACCTTGGAAATATGGATCAGACGATATGGAATACAATTAACGGAAGAATATTTCTGTTAACAAATCCAGACCACATAAACATAATATCACGTTTGGCAATTCACGCTGATTTTTTACTCATTCTTCTTTCTCCCCTGTATTTATTGTGGCAAGATCCCAGAGTCCTATTGTTTACTCAAACATTAGTACTTGGAATTGGAGCTATTTATTTATATGCATTAGGGAAAGATATTTTAAAAAATAAAAACCTGGCTTTGGCATTTTCAATTTCCTATTTGCTTAATCCGTACCTTCAGAAACAAAATCTTTTTGATTTCCATTCAGTAAGTCTTGCCACTACTTTTTTGCTGGCATCTTTTTACTACTTAAACAAAAACAGATATTTTGCGTTCATTATCACAATCATTCTGTCTGTACTTACTAAAGAGAATATTTATCTTGTTGCAAGTTTATATGGTATTTATATAATCTTTTCAAAAAAGAAGAAAGCAGGAATTTTTCTTACTGCGCTATCGGTTCTGGTATTTACTTTTCTGGTTACCAAACTCATTCCTCAGGCAAGAGGCGGTAGTGACCATTTTGCCTTATCTTATTTCGGCGAGTTTGGTTCAACTCCTTTTGAGATTCTAAAGAACATATTTCTTGAACCCCTAAAAACAATCGGAGTGATAGCAACGAACGAAAATATAAATTATATTATAAATTTATTTATTCCAGTCGGATTTCTCTCAGTATTTTCGCCTTTATATATTGTGTTTTCATCTCCAGATTTATTATTAAATATTTTGTCTAATAATCAAAATTTAAAATCAAATAATTTTCATTATGCTGCAGCAATTATACCTTTTATTTTTATTTCCGCCATATATGGAGCTAAAAAGATATTATCTTTAAAATTGAAGATTATGAGTAAAAAAACACTTTTTTATTTTTTGTTGATAATGGCAATATTTTCTACCTGGCAATATGGTGTTCTGCCAGGCTCAAAAAATCCGGCACTGGAAATATATACCAGAAGGCAAAGTGACAGAGACATAATTGAACAATTTTTGCATAAAATACCATCTAACTTGAGCATTGCTGCAACAAATAACTTAGGAGCGCACTTATCACATAGGGAAAAAATCTATACGATTCCAATCGGCATTGACCAAGCTGATGTAATTCTTTTTCTTCTGAATGATGAATTTGCCCAGCCTTCACTGGACGAACAAAAAAGAATGGTTGAGAATATGAAAAATAATTCAAACTACGTGCAAGTTTTTAATAAAGGGGAATTCAAAGTTTTTGAGAAAAAAAATCTGCAAATAATGAAAAATTCAAACCAACTCTCATTTTAATCTTCTTTCCAGGCTATAAGTGTAAGGAAAATAAAGTATTGAAGCCGGTACATCATCTAACATGTATTTTTGAAAATCTCTATAAATCTTTATTCTATCATTCAAATTGTCAGTTTTTCTTCCGTCTTCCAGCAGTTTATCAATTCTTAAGTTTTTATAGTGGGCGATATTATTCTGCTGGTCTGAATGCCATAAAACATACTGGTCCGGATCTTTTGGAATTTTAAAGGGATAAAGCTGTACCTGGAAGTTTCCTGTTATATCATCTGATATTTTTATTTTGGTCTCTATTCCGATCTTTTTCCATGATTTTGCAATTTTTTCAGCTATTTTTTCATACTCCTTTGTTGTAGTGATTTCTATTTTAAGATCTTTTTTTGTAAGATTTGCGCTTTCAATATAAGTTTTTGCAATATCTACATCATTTATTTGGTAATTAAGACTTTCATTAAAGAATGCAGACTCAGGAAGTATTGAAGAATAAGCTCTTTGTCCTTCATCAAATTCATCGGGCAGCGCGTAGCTTAAAGCTTGTCTAATTTTTTTATTAGACAGCAAATTATCATTATTATTATAAAATAATGCAACCAATTTTTTGTGATTTACATTTTTGGTTACCACAACATTATTCCATTTTTCAAGGTTTGAGTTTTTAATATTTAGGTCCTCCAGGCCTTCAATCTTCTCTACTTCTCCAAGGGTAAATGCTATTTTGAGCGACTCAGTAGTTGGATAAAAATAAATAATCTTTTTAATTCGATAATCTAACTTGTTATCTAAAGTAATGCTTCTCACAAATCCGGAATTAAGATCGATATTAGTCACTTTAAATTCGCCAAGTCCTGCAAGCCCCCGTGTAAATATAGGTTTTGCAACTGTAGCTATAAACGGTGCGTATGGATTTTTAAGCGTATATGAAATAGTGCTTGGATTAATAATATTTTTTTTAACGTCTTTAAAACTAAGTTCAATTTTGTCTGACGTCAGTTTTTCTCCGTTATCAAAAAAAAGATCTTCTCTGAGATAAAAAATATACGTTTTTCCATTATCTTTTATTTCCCATGATTTTGCCGCGGCTGGTTTAACTTCTCCGTTTGCGTCCACCGTCGTTAGCCCAAAACTTATTTTATAAAGAACATCCTCAGGCAGATTATTCAGAGAATATATGCCAATTAATCCGACTTTTTCTACTTTTCTTTGAAGAAGAGGTTCTATATAGTTTCTAAATCCAAGAAGAATCGCAAAAAACAAAAATGCGCCAATAACCAATGATCCTACAATTGTCCTTTTCCATCTCTTAAAGTAAGCTTTGATTAGCCAGATATAATATCTTCTTCTTATGAAAATCATTTTATAACCAAAGAGAGAATTGATGCAGAAGCAAACAGAACCGCAAGTACAATAGTCACATAAAATAGCAATTTTTCTATACCTCTTTTACTTCTATACGTTTCCCCTCCACCTCCAAATGCCATTCCTACCTGACTTCCGCGGGATTGAAGTATTATTGAAACTATAAGCAGCAGTGAAATGACTATTTGAATAATTGTTAAAAATTTCATGAATTTTCAGAAAGCCAGAAAGCAACTCTTTTGACAACATATATTGTAACAGAAATAATAAAATAAGACAAAATCAGGGAAACGGTAAAGCGCGGAATTGTAAATCCTTTATAATAAATCCCGTCAAAAATAAATGAAGAAACATAAACTGGTCTGTAAAGAATCGAAACAAGATAAAAAATTAATGTATTTATGATCCATGAGAATAATCCGAAGGTTAAAAGGGTTAAAGGTAATGTAATTATTGTAAATACAGGCTTTAATATAAATTCACTTAAAGACAGAACTAAGCCTGCTACTATATAAGTAGTGAGTCCTCCTCTTATTTGAAGTCCCGGTAAAAGAAGAGATGCGAAATATAAAGCTAAGGAACTAAAAATTATTGATCTTAATATCCGTTTCATTATATTTGATCTTAACAAAGATCCGTAAAACAAGTCAATCTTTCAAATCTATAAGTCTAGTGCTTTAAAAAATTTTTCTTTCTTAAGAGCCTGTGATAGGTTATTGCAAATCTGTGGGCTTCATCTCTTATTCTTCTTAAAAGGTTTATTCCCGGAGTGTCAAGTTTTAACTTTACCTCCAAAAAGTGTATCTGGTGACTTGTGTAATCTATAAAAACAATTTTTTCCTCTTTTTTAGCAAGGCCAATAACTGGAACGATAAAATTATTCTTATGCAATATTTCAAAAGCTGCCCGCAGTTGCCCCTTCCCTCCATCAACAACGATTAAATCCGGTTTACTCCACTCTTTGTGCTTAATTCTTCTTGAAATTATCTCACGCATCATCCCAAAATCATCAGGTGTACTCAGGGATTTTATTCTAAACCTTCTGTAAAAATTTTTAACCGGTTCGCCATTCAAAAATACAACCATTCCACCTGTTGCATTTGTACCTTGAATATTTGAAATATCAAAACATTCTATTTTCTCAAGACTTTTTAATCCGGTGTAGTATTTAGATAAAATGTTTTTCAAAGACTCAACCTCTTCTTTTACGTGAATAGCATACGTATCAGGATTTTTCTCATACTGGAATGGGCTGTAAAATGGGCTTGTAATAAGAGTTATTCTTTCTATTTTATCATGAACTTGAGATGCTTTCTCAAATTCTTCAGTTTTAACAAAATTTTCTCGTTCGCGTCTCAACTCATCAATAATTTTTTTCTTTTTTCCGGAAAGAAAGTATTCAAGTTTTTTAATATTTTTTTTATATTCCGGCAGTCTTTCAGAAAACACTGAAGCGCAAGGACATAAACCTAAATGATTATAAAGGCATTTGTTCTTCGGATGGTTTTTTACATTTTGAAAAGGGAAGATTCTCCTCATAATTTTTAAAACAATTTTTGTTGATGTGGCGTCAGGGTAAGGACCGTAGTAAACCGCCTTTTCCTGATCTTTTTTCCTTGTGATGGTAACGTAAGGTACGTCTTTTTTTGAAATTTTTATATATGGAAAAGTTTTGTCATCTGACAATTTAATGTTATAAAAAGGCTTGTACTTTTTAACTAAATTTGCCTCCAATAAAAACGCTTCTATTTCGGAAGCCACAACAATATGATTAATTGAAGCCAGGTTTTGCAAAAGGTTCTGTGTTTTAGGGTCTTGCGATGTGCTGCCAAAATATGACGCAACTCTTTTTTTCAGGTCTTTTGCTTTCCCAATGTAAATTACTGTCCCGTTTTTATCTCGGAACAGATAAACGCCTGGTTTTGAAGGAAATTGTGAGTATAAGGATAATCGCGACAAATATACCACCTCCAGTTAATAAAAAGATTTTTTCAGGAACTATACTAACATTTACTTTTCTATTTATTGATGTTCCTTCAAGAAGGATTTTAACCTGATACGCTCTGTTTGTCAAAAGAGGACTGGCGCCAAATTTTACTTCATAGGATTTAGAACCGTAGGGAGGAATAGAGTCTATGTTGAAGTTTTGGGGCTCTGAGGAAAAGTCCGATATAACTTGAAGTTTTTTGTTTTTTATGGCGGTGTTGCCGGTATTTTTTATCTTCACGTGAGCACTTAAAGGTAAACCTGAAAGATATGATGATGGTATATCATCCGTTAAAACTACGCTTGTTTTGGGATCAAAATCTTCTTGCTTCGCAAATAAAACTTCTACGTCCTTGCTGGCTTGCTTATCTTTGTAGCCGCCTGCCGGAATTGGATAAGAACTGTCAACGCCTTTTATAACAAACGCAAAATGCTCTAAATCAAGACTGTCAAAATAATCTATTCCTCCGGTTGTGTTTCCCCACGTAGGATCTACCATTACCCAGGTTTTTTTAACATCATCATAATACTGCGGCCATGCGTGAAGTATATCTTTTACAAGCGACAGCGGTTTTAATTTTGAATTATCCGTGTAGGCAAATCCCTCAACGGACCTTGCGGGTATTCCTGCCGTGCGTGCAATGGCAACAAATAAATCGGTGAATTCAAGACAAACAGAATAATCAGGATTAGCAAGCGTTTTTTTTGCTCCTTTTCTGGGGTTATTTCCAATACTAATCTTATCAAAATTGTAGCTTAGCTTATTTACAACAAAATCATATACTTCACGCGGTGTTTTCAAAGTTTCCGACAGCTTTTTAATTGACGGATCATTTGCTTCCCAGTAATTTTTTGCTTCAAGATAAGTTAATCTTTTGCTTGTTGGAAGAAATTCTTGTTTGGGGGATGAGTAAATTTTTGCCATACCAGTTAAGTTTATATTTTGTTTTTTTTGAGGTCCAAGTGTGTAAAGCGCCAGCCAGTTTCCATCCGAGTCTTCATATACATCAATAGGCTCGGGTTTTAAGCTTTTAATTAATATATCCTGGTAATTAGTTGAGGGCGGCAGGGCAATTTCAGTTTTTACGGGGAAAAGGTTGGGATTTGATATATGATAAACAACGTTAAACCTGTAAAATTGCGCTTTGCCAAAAATCATATATATTCCTGATTTTCCAATATCATTTTTATTGAATGTGTATTGGGTAGCGTTTGAATCAAAGGCCTTAAACGGCTTTATAATAGAAGGGCCACCAAAGTCTTTTGGAACATTTATGGTGATATCATATGAATAAAAGTCACTTGGGTTGGCAAGACCAGGAATAGTCATCTCCAGTACATCGCCACTTTTTCGGGTAACAGACGAAGAATCGAAATTTATATTAAAAATATTTTCTTTATTCTTACCTATAACTCTTGTTGGAAAGGTAAAGTTTATTGCAGTAATATCTTCTGATTGACTTATTTCAAAGGGAATTGATCCGGACAGAGAATTAGCCTTAAGATTCCTAATGTCCTTTATTCCGCTGGTAAGGTTATAAGAAGGCATATAATAAAAATCGGTCAAATTTTTAACGTAGGTTTTTTGTACAACGTGAGTAAAGTCGTCCGGCATTACTGTATAAACGGATTGTATAGAAACCTGAAAATTTTTACTCTGCGCGTTGGAATTTTGCAGGAACAAATAAGATAAGAAAGTTATAATAATTAACAGGATGACACTTTTTAAGCCTTGGAGGGATAAATATAACTTTCCATCAAAACATCCGGCCATTTTCATATATTAAGTTCTTTTTGAAGATATATTCCGGTAAAGGAATTTTTATTTTTTGTTATTTCAAGGGGGGTTCCTGTTGCAACAATCCAACCTCCCTCACTCCCACCTTCAGGGCCTAAATCTATAATATAATCCGCATTTTTTATTACATCAAGGTTGTGTTCAATAACAATAACCGTATTTCCCATAGTTACAAGTCTTCTTAAGACTAAAATTAATTTTTCAAGGTCTGCAAAGTGAAGCCCAGTTGTTGGTTCATCCAGCATGTATAAACTTTCCCCGCCACCCTTTTTTGATAGTTCTGCCGCAAGTTTTACTCTCTGAGCTTCTCCTCCGGAAAGAGTTGTGGCAGGTTGACCAAGCTTAATATATGATAAACCAACATCTCTTAATGTTTCAAGCTTATGTTTAAGCCCCTGGTGAAATGAAAAGAACTTGAGTGCTTCCTCAACGCTTAAATCCAATATCTGCGATATGTTTTTTCCTTCAAATTCTATATCTAAGGTATCAGAAGTATAGCGTTTGCCCTGGCAGGTTTCGCATTGTATATATACATCCGGCAAAAACTGCATCTCAATTTTTATCTGACCTTCGCCTTCACACGCTTCACATCTTCCCCCTTTTACATTAAATGAAAATCTTCCTGAGCTGTAACCCCGCAGTCTTGCTTCTTTGGTGTTGGAAAATATTTCCCTGATCGCGGTAAACGCTCCGGTATATGTTACAGGATTGCTCCTGGGCGTTCTGCCGATTGGTGACTGATCTATTAGAAATACTCTTTTGATGTACTCATCACCTTGCAGTCGGTCAAATTTTCCCGGTCTTTGCCTATGATACGGATTTTTTTTCTGCAACAGCGCGTGGTATAAAACATCATTGACTAAAGTAGATTTTCCGCTACCTGAAACCCCTGAAACTACTATAAATTTTCTTAGAGGAAAATCAACATTGATGTTTTTTAAATTGTGTTCAGACGCTCCAAACACGGATATTTTTTGATTATCAACAGCTTTTTCCTGCATTTCCCTTTTAATGTGTATTTTTTTCCTTCCTGAAAGGTAAGGACCTGTAACAGACTTATCATCACTTTTTATTTGTTCTGGGGAACCTGCGGCAATTATTTGCCCGCCGTGTGAACCTGCCCCCGGTCCGAAATCAAGAATATAGTCGGCTTCCTCCATCATTTCCCTGTCATGCTCAACAACTATTACGCTGTTTCCGATGTCTCTTAGTTTTTTTAAGGAATTGATTAGCCTGCCGTTGTCTCTTGGGTGTAAACCGATTGAAGGCTCATCTAGGACATACAAAACTCCCGATAAACCGCTTCCGATCTGTGAGGCGAGTCTTATTCTTTGTGCCTCTCCTCCGGCAAGAGAATTGGCATTTCTTGAAAGAGTAAGGTATGAAAGCCCAACATCAACCAAGAATTTTAACCTTGATATAATTTCTTTTAAAATTATTTTTGCAATTTCTTTTTCTTTATTGGTTAACTTCTGGTTTAAAGATTCAATAAATTCTAAAGCTTCTTTGATTCCAAGATTTGCTACATCAACTATGGATTTTTCAAGTATGGTAACGCTGGTTGCCTCTTTTCTAAGCCGAGATGCGTGGCAAAGCGGACATTCTTCATGTCTCATGAATTTTTCTATTTCGTGCCTTATAATGTCCGAATCTGTTTCTTTGTATCGCCTGAGAAGATCGAAAACTACGCCGTAATAAGGCTCATGTATCGCTGTCTCTTCTCCGAATCTGTTTCTTCCGTAAACCTGATATATCTTCTCTCCTGTTCCATGCAAGATTATATTCATTTTATCCTTTGGTAAGTTTTTAATTGGAACTTTTAGGGGGATGCTGTTTTCTTCAAAAACAGTTTTTATGGTTCTTGAAAACCATGTATCACGGCTTGAAAAATCAAGAATTGGTAAAATTCCCCCCTCCGCAATGGTTAGATCTTTTGCTAAAACCAGGTTTTCATCAATTGTATAAATCTGTCCAAGCCCGTTACACTGTGGGCATGCGCCGATTGGCGAATTGAATGAAAATAGTCTGGGCTGTGTTTCCTGCATTGAAATGCCGCAGTCCGGACAAGCGAATTTTTCTGAAAACAGTGTATCTTCCATTTCTTTTGGTTTATCCGGGAAAGAAAATGCCTTGTCTTTGACTTTTGAGATAATTATTTCTCCCCTGCCAAGACTTAACCCCTGTTCAACGGATTCAATTAATCTTTGTCTGTCAATATTATTTTTATTTATAATTATCCTGTCCAAAACTGCTTCTACATTATGTTTGTTTGTCTTAATTAAGACCAAGTTTTCATTCAAAGAAAAAATACGTCCGTCAATTCTCACTCTCTGGTATCCTCTTTTTCTAAGGCCGGAAAATAAATTTTGATATTCACCTTTTCTGCTTTTAATAAGCGGCGCAAGAACTAAAAGTTTTACAGGAGTAATCTCGGTGAATCTGGTTACGATTTCATTAACAATTTGTTCGCGTGATAAATGGGTAATTTCCCTGCCGCAGTTTGGACAGTGGGGATGCCCTATTCGCGCGAACAAAAGTCTTAGATAATCATATATTTCCGTGACAGTCCCAACAGTTGAGCGCGGATTATGAGATGTACTTTTTTGGTCGATAGAAATAGCAGGTGACAACCCTTCTATAAAATCTACTTCAGGTTTTTTCATCACTCCCAAAAACTGTCTTGCATAAGAAGAAAGGCTTTCTACATAGCGCCTCTGGCCCTCCGCGTAAATCGTGTCAAACGCAAGTGAACTTTTTCCACTTCCGGAAATACCAGTAAATACCACAAGTTTGTACTTTGGAATCTCTATGCTGATGTTTTTTAAATTATGTTCACCAGCTCCTTTTATAACGATCTTATCCAGCATAATACATTTTTCCAGAATTAATTTCCTGATCAAACCTATATTATATTTTATTCAGCTTCAAAATGCTATACATGGTCACGTTTTGTGACTATAGGGAGTTTTGTTACAGTAATAAAGTCTCCACGCTGGAAACTAAAATTATTTTTGCAGAAGAAACTTAATTTTATCCCTCAAAAGAGCTGCGGTTTCAAAATCAAGCATGCGGGCCGCCTCCTGCATTTCCTGCCGGAGTATTTTAATTGCCTTTTCCCTTTCCTCGGGAAATAAAAACTCTTTGTTAAAAAGAGGCTTCATATCATCGTCCACGTTTCCTTCTCTTTCTATAAGCTTTGCTCTTATTACTTTTTTTACTGTTTTAGGGGTAATTTTGTGTTTTTTATTATAATCAAGCTGCCTTTTTCTTCTTCTGTCAACTTCTCTGATCGCGTTTTTCATTGAATCCGTAATGTTATCTGCGTACATGATAACTTTTGAATCTATTCTTCTGGCGGCTCTTCCCATTGTTTGAATAAGCGAAGTACGGCTCCGTAAAAACCCCTCTTTATCCGCATCCAGAATAAAAACGCGGGAAACTTCAGGCAGATCAAGACCTTCTCTTAATAAATTTATGCCCACAAGAACATCAAATTTTCCTTCCCTCAGATTATCCAATACATCCTGTCTGTCTAATGTGTTAACTTCCGAGTGTAAATAAGCGACTTTTATCCCTTTTTCCTCCAAAAATGTCGCCAAATCCTCTGCCATTCTTTTTGTCAGCGTAGTAACAAGCGCCCGTTCACTCTTTTTAACAATTAGTGATATTTCCTTTATCAAATCCTGAATCTGGCCCTCGGTTTTTTTAACAATGATTTCTGGATCAACAATACCGGTTGGTCTAATAAGCTGTTCTACTATATTATTTTTTCCGGAAATATCTATTTCCCAAATACTGGGAGTCGCACTCATATGAATAGTTTGGTGGATTTTATTTTGAAATTCTGAAAAATTTAAAGGCCTGTTGTCAAAAGCCGAAGGCAGTCTAAATCCGTAATCAATAAGTACCTGTTTTCTTGCCCTGTCACCGTTATACATTCCTCTGATTTGTGGAATGGTCATGTGGGATTCGTCAACGACCAAAAGCCAGTTTTTTGCAGCCATTTCAAAATATTCAAGAAGGCTATAGGGTGCTTCGCCGGGTTTTCTCCCGTCAAAGTATCTTGAATAATTTTCTATTCCGTTTACATATCCTACCTCTTTAATCATCCTAAGATCATATTCCACTTTTTGAGTCAGTCTTTGCGCTTCCAAATTTTTTCCAAGTTTTTTTAGTTCCTCTGCTCTTTTTTTCAGGTCACTTCTTATGTCTTCAAAAATCACCTCATAACTTTTCTGGTCAGTAATATAGTGTTTTGCCGGATAAATAAGAAGCGATTCTTTTTTTTCCAGAATTTCACCGGTTAGCGGATTCACTTTTTCAATACTGTTAATTTTTTCCTCTTCCAGAACTATCCTTATTCCCAAATCTTCATAGGCAGGAAAAAGTTCTATCACTTCTCCTCTGGCTCTAAAAGTTCCCCTTTTAAAGTTGTAGTCGTTTCTCTGATACATAAGGTCAATAAACCTATTCATCAGATCTTTTCTATCCGTTGTGTCACCTTTGGAGATTTTGAAAATTGAATTTTCATATCCGGTGGGTGAACCAAGGTTATAAATACATGAAACCGATGCTACCACAATCGTGTTGCTTTGCGTCAGGATATTAGTTGTTGCGGCGAGCCTAAGTTTGTCTATTTCCTCGTTTATTTCCGTTTCTTTTGAAATATATGTATCAGTTTGCGGAATGTATGCTTCCGGCTGATAATAGTCGTAATATGAAACAAAGTATGAAACGGCGTCTTTAGGGAAAAAATCGCGCAATTCCTGGTAGAGTTGGCCTGCAAGCGTTTTGTTGTGGGAAATGACCAATGTAGGCCGGTTTACGTTTTTTATGGCATTTGCAATTGTGAATGTTTTGCCGCTTCCTGTTACACCAAGCAAAACCTGATTTTTAACGCCCGATAAAATTCCGTCTGTTAATTTTTTTATAGCCTGCGGCTGATCACCCGTAGGCTTGAATTTTGATTTCAATTGAAAACCCATAGTGTGTATATTTTAGCATAAACAGCTAAGAATTTTATATTTGAGTTATTGTTATACACTTTGTCCTAATTGACAACTTCGAGAATATTTCGTATAAATTTTATATAAATTAATCAACAGAGGTTTACTATTTAAAAATAATATGACTGCGGTGCTTTATAAAAAAGAAAGAAATCTGCTTACATTTATTTTGCAGTTTCAGGAACAAAACGGCTACTCTCCAACCCTCAGGGAGATGGCTGATGCAATGGGTAACAAAAGCGTTTCAACAATACATACTATCATCAAAAATCTTGTTGATAAAGGTTATGTCCAAAAAGTTGAGGGGAACACAAGGACTCTTAAAATTTTAAAGAAGGATATTATTCTTGCAGCGGTCGGAGGAGTAGTTCGCTCAAAAGGTCCGAGCATCTCTTTACCGCTCATGGGTTATATAGCTGCCGGAAGACCGCTTGAACCGTACACGGATCCTGAAGCTTCTTTTGAAATTGCCTCCGCCATGATTTCAGGTAAAAAAACTGCCTATGTACTGCAGGTAAAAGGAAGCTCAATGATAGAAGATGGAATTTTGGATGGAGACTTTGTTGTTATAGAAAAATCGGATATGGCAAATAACGGCGATATTGTAGTTGCGCTGGTTGATGAAGGTCTTGCGACACTCAAAAGGTTTCACAAAGATGGAGAAAAAGTTATCCTGCGCCCAGCAAATTCCCAAATGGAGCCAATTTATCCAAAATCCGTAAAAATACAGGGAATCGTTGTAGGATTGGTAAGGAAGTTTAAAAATTAAAAATAATAAATTTTCCTATTTCACAAACTTTTTCCTGAACTTTAGCTTCTTTTCTATATAATATATTACTGCCAAAATAAATAATCCTGCAATAAGATATTGAAATTGCCTAAAATATCCTTCCAGGGAAGCCCAGTTTTCACCAAGCTTGAAACCTATATACGTAAGAAAAACAGACCATATAAAACACCCAACAGTAGTATAGATAACGAATTTCTTTAAATTCATTTTGAAAACTCCTGCAGGAAGGGAGATTACTGTTCTGACAGCCGGTAAAAGTCTTGAGATAAAAATAACCTTATCACCGTATTTTGAAAACCACTTGTATGCATGGTTATATTCTTCTTCAGTAACCAGTATAAATTTACCGTATTTTTTGATTAAACCTAGCAGAACGTGTTCTTCAAGGTAGTATCCAATATAATATGCCAAAAGTGAGCCGGACAAATTTGCAATAGTTCCCGTTATAACAATAAGCCAAAAATCAAGCTTTCCCTGAGCAGCCAGAAAACCCGAGAAGGGCATTGTAACCTCAGAAGGAATAGGAAGAAGCGCGGATTCCAAAAACATGAGGAGAAAAATTCCAAAATAACTTGTAGTTTGGATTAGTTGTATAATATAGTGTGCTAAAAATTCCAGCATAATTTAATTAAAATTCTAATTTTTAAATTCAAAACTAAGTTTGAGTTTGCAAAACATTTTAAATTTTGTATTTTGGTCATTTAGTATTGTTTCGTATTTCGGATTTAGAATTTTGGATTTCATAGATATGAACAATTTATACATTGTATCAACACCAATAGGGAATTTGCAAGATATAACCATAAGAGCAATTAAAATTCTGCAGCAGGTTGACTACATCCTTACGGAAAATCCTCAAAAAACCGGCACTTTATTGTCTGAGATAAAAAAAAGGTATCCTGAGCTTTGTGATGAAAATAAACACCCAAAAATTTTACATTTCAACGAATATATTGAGAACGAAAAGGCTTACGAATTCATGAACCTTCTTGAAAAAGGTTATAATGTTGCTTTAGTTTCAGAAGCCGGAACGCCTTTGATCTCTGATCCGGGATATAAATTGGTACATTTTGCTTTATCCAAAGGCATAAAACTTATTTCTGTTCCTGGAGCATCAGCAGTTGCTGCGGCTCTTGTTTGTTCCGGTCTTCCAACAGATAAATATTTTTTTTTGGGTTTCCTTCCTAAAACAAAATTAAAAAAAGAAAAGCATTTAAGTAATCTTAAAAGTTCGCTTGAGGATCTTTCCCGAAATGGCCTTAACCCTACCGTAATATTTTTTGAATCTCCCCACAGAGTACTTGAAACGCTTTATGTTTTGAAGAATGTCTTTGGAAACATAAGAATTTCTTTGGGCCGGGAGCTTACAAAAGTTTTTGAAGAGAATGTATCGGATAATCTTTCAAATTTAATTGCCAAATTTGAGACATCAAATCCCAAAGGTGAATTTACGGTACTTTTTAATCTAAAAAGTGAATCGCACGTACGCTAAAGAGTCTGAATTTCTCTGTTTATTTCAAGCAATCTATTGTATTTGATTACTCTTTCGCGTGCCGGCGCGCCAAACTTTACATAGTTTGCTTCCACACCAACCGCAAAATCTGCAATAAATCCATCCATGCACTCACTGTTTCTTTGCGAAACTACGATTTTCAAGTTATTCATCCTTGCCTTCTGACAAACATCTATAGCTTCCGTTACGGTGCCTATCTGGTTTAGTTTTATAACCAGTGCATTTATTATTTTTTCATCAATCGCGCTTTGAACTCTGTAAGGATTCGTTGTTGTCAAATCGTCTCCCACAATAAGGACTTTTTGTGAAATTGCGTCGTATAGTGTTTTCCATCCCTGTTTGTCGCTTTTTTCAAATGGGTCCTCTATGTAAATCAGGGAAAATTCTGAGACAAAATTATCATAAAAACTGATCATTTCTTCAGTTTTTAAAGCAATCTCCCGGTCTATTAATTTGTAACCGTTATTTGTCTTAAAGTTACCGGCGCAGGCGTCTATGCCCAAAAAAACATCATAAGAAAATTGATAAACAGCTCTTTCTATTGTTTGCTTAATAAGATTAAAAGCTTCCTGGTTTGATGAAACCTCAGGAGCAAATCCTCCTTCCTCCGCACTTAACGTAGAAAGATTTCTTTCAACTAATATTTCTCTGAGTGCATGGTAAACTGTTACGCCTATTTTAAGTGCCTCTTTAAAGTCTTTTGAAGAAGCCGGAATTATCAAAAACTCCTGAATATCCAGGTTGTTTGAAGCATACCTTCCTCCTTCCAAAATATTAAAAATGGGTATAGGAATTTTCTTATTTAACTCTTTTGAAAAGGCAAGTGTCCTTATATATACAGGTAAAGGCAGATGAGCGACCAAGGCGCCCGCTTTTACGGTTGCCTGTGAAACAGCAAGAATTGAGTTTGCTCCGAGTCTGCTTTTATTTTGAGTTCCATCCAAGGCTATAAGTAGCTTATCAATTTCCCTTTGATTTGAAATTTCCACACCCATTAAAGCCGGAGCGATTACTTCAGCTATGCAAGTTACTGCCTTGAGTACTCCCCTTCCCTTAAATCTGTTGGGATCGTTGTCACGCAGTTCATATGCTTCAAATGCTTCTTTTGAAGAACCTGATGCAACAGAAGATTTTGTTATTGTACCGTCTGAGAGTTCAACAGATGCTTCAATTGTGGGATCACCCCTTGAATCAAAGATTTCTTCAGCATAGATTGCTTTTATCTTTGTCATGTCTTACTTTTTCAATATTTTTCTTTCTAGCTTATAAATTACCTTCCTTGTAGTATTAATTGCATCAGGTGAAATAGAGACGCTTGTAATTCCCCAATCCACAAGTTTTTCTACAAGATCCGGATATGAAGAAGGAGCTTGTCCGCAGATGCCGGCAGCAATGCCGTGTTTTTTGCACGTCTTTACAATTTTTTCAAGTGCCCAGAGAACGGCCGGATTTCTTTCATCAAATTCTGTTGCTACCTCACTGTTGTCTCTATCTGTTCCCAGAATAAGCATGGTTAAATCATTTGAGCCAATCGAGACTCCGTCTATACCAACTTTAATGAAATCCTCAAGAAGAATAACATTTGAAGGTATTTCAACCATCATGAATAATTTAAAGGAATGGTTTCTATGAAGGCCACTTTTATTAACCAGTTTTTTAACTTCCTCAAGCTCGTGAACAGTTCTTACAAACGGTATCATTAGGTTTAAATTTGTAAGCCCTTTTTTGTTTCTGACATATTTTATCGTTTCAAGTTCCAAATGGAAAACTTGAGCATCATTAATGTATCTATACGCACCTCTATATCCAAGCATAGGATTAGGCTCAACCGGCTCATACATTTCCCCTCCTTTAAGATCTCTGTATTCATTTGTCTTAAAATCGGTAGCCCTGTAAAGAACTGGTCTTGGGTAAAAAGCTTTGCATATTTGACTGATCCCATCGCTCAGTTTATCAACAAAAACTTTCTGCTTTCCTTCTTTGATCAGTTTTTTTGGGTGAGTACCGATCGCGGCAATCATAAATTCCGCTCTCAAAAGACCTACTCCGTCAACATTCATTTTGGCTACTTCAATTGCTCTTTCAGGTTCAGCCAAGTTAACATATACTTTTGTTGAAGTCTTAAGGTGTAATTGTTCTTCTTGTTGAATCAAGGACTTGGTCAGAAGTCCCCCTTTATAAATTTCACCTGTTTTCCCGTTCACCGTAATCAGCATATCGTCTTTTAGAACTTTCATAGCGTTTTCAGCCCCTACAACAGCCGGAATCCCAAATTCACGTGATACAATTGCTGCGTGTGAAGTCCTGCCTCCCCTTTCAGTTACAATAGCACCGGACTTTTTCATTGCCGGAACATAGTCTGGATTTGTATATTCCGCAACTAAAACGTCCCCCTGCATTATTTTATTCATCTGCTTAGGGCTTTTAAGTATTTTTACGTGTCCGATCCCAACCCCCGGACTTGCCGGATCACCTTTTAAAATTATATTTTTTGAATCAAACAAATTTTTTTCTACTTCCTTGTTTTTTTGTTTATTTCCTGTTGTTGTGATTGGTCTTGTTTGAACAATATATAATTTTCCTTTTTCGCGCGCCCACTCAATATCCTGAGGAAAGTAATAGTGATGCTCTATCTGTTTACCAAGCTTCCCAAGCGCAATAATTTCACTATCTTTTATTTTTTGCCTGCTGCTTCTGCCTCTTGGCACATTAATTTCCCTGTTGTCCGTTCCTTTTTTGACAAGCATCACATTTTGCTCGGAAGCGGTTTTGCTGATAATATCCAAATCAGACTTTTTAACTTCATAGTGGTCAGGCGTTACTTTTCCCTGAACAATGTATTCACCCAGACCGTAAATTGCCTCAATTATTATTTTTGTCTTTTCATTTGTGATCGGGTCTATTGTAAACATAACGCCTGATGCCTCGGACTCAACCATTTTTTGCACCACAAGAGATATTCCGGATCTTACCTGGTCCAATTTATTTTCGTGTCTGTAAAATATTGCTCTGGGTTCAAAAAGAGAAGCCCACCCTTCTTTTATTTTGGCAATTACGTTTGCTTCACCTTTAACATTTAAGTATGTTTCCTGCTGTCCGGCAAAAGACGCGGTTTTTGAATCCTCAGATGTAGCAGATGATCTTATTGCAACAAGCGCGTCGGAAAACATTCCCCCAAGCATTTTGTAATATTCAAAAACTTTTTTTACAACCTCAACAGGCACTTCAGAATGCAGAAGAATTTTTTTTATGTGTCTGGAAACCTGGTCTATGGAGACCGGATCATCATAATTTACAGTACCAAGCAAGTGTTTGATTTTTGTTTCAAGGCTGTTTTGTTTTAAAAACAGAAAATAAGAATAAGCGGTCAGAACAAATCCATTTGGAACAGGAAATTTTGCCTGGATCATTTCCCCAAGATTCGCGCCTTTCCCTCCCACAAAGGCAACATCGCTTTTATCAACTTCAGACAACCAGACAACAAGATCTGTACTTTTTACCATACCATATTTATTGTGAGAAATTTATGTGCAAAATGCAATAGGCTCTTTAGGATACATGAAGTGCTTCTTCGGCTTTTTCCACCCTTTTTTCAAGACTATCTAAGTCTCTTTTATCTGCTTTATGTTTATCAATAGAACTTATAATAAAAGAGGCTACATCATCCATTTTACTCTCTAAATCTTTTCCTAATAATTTAAGATCATCTTTAGTTGCAAAATTTTTTAGATCGCCTTTTTTCGCGAAGTCCTTTAAATCATTTTTAGTGGCAAAACGGCTTAAATCTTCTTTTGTAGCAAAGTTTTTTAAGTCATCTCTGCTTACAAATCTTTTAAGTTCCTCTTGAAGATCCTTTTTTGTTGGATATCCTCTAAGTTCACGTTTAAGATCATCTTTCGTAGCTAAATTTTTCACCCTTTTTTCTATAAGATCATCTATTTGTTTTAAATCATGCGCATTCATGGTAAATAAGTTATACAACTTTTAGATAAAACGTGTCAATAAGAAGAAAGTAAGAAAAGGGGTATCATTTAAGCAATTTTTAGCAAACTCTTCAGTTTATATTCTTCTTGATCCGGGAACAATAAGGTCAAAAGGTTTGGTGGATCCATACGCTTTTGGACCGTAATCATTAACGTAGCTTGCGATATTTTCTTTAAAATAGGCAAGCTTTGCATTTTGCATTTTACCCACTATGTAATAAGTAAGCGCCATAATTCCTGCGGAATTAATATTCCCTGGAAGTGATATGTCCCATCTGTGCGCGGGAAATCCAAAATACTCATTTTTTTGACCTAGTGTGATTACTAGCTCGTCTTTTGATTTAATTACAAATTTGGCATGTCTTGCGTGTCCTTGGCTGAATGCTCTAAGTGAAAGATATGGTCCAAATAATTCACTTTTTTTAATATCTATCATTTGACAAATTTGCGCATATTTATCTGGTACAACAAATGAATAGCTTTTATAAGTATCAAAATCAGTTGGAAACTGTAGAGAATTTATGCAGTTTTTAATATCCGATGGTTTTTCTTTAGTTACAGACAATATCATTCCCATATATGTTGAGACATTATATGTATACGGTTCATCAATTGATTCAAAAACGTATATCCTATCAGCAATTTTTGCGGCATCCGATTGTCCTTTTGTAGTAAGCAGCGTTGTCACA
>MFNJ01000020.1 GCA_001782015.1 Candidatus Levybacteria bacterium RIFCSPHIGHO2_01_FULL_36_15 | reverse complement strand
GTATGGGTATATATATGAAAATGTTAATTCACCAGAAGAAGATGTGCTGAATTTATCTGATCTAATTCAACAGAAAATTGGGTTACTAAATTTGTCTGAAATTAAATAAAAAAGTTCCCACAACTTGTCCTGAATTTGCTGAAGGATATTCCGCCAGTGCCAGCTCAGACATATACGTATTTTCCTTCAAAACTAGTTTGAACATAATCCCAGATGGCCAGCTGCGTTTTTTGTCTCAATTTAACCTCGAAAATTCTTGAATTTCATCAAAAAATATTATTTCGAATTCAAAATCTCCATACCTGCTGAACTTTAAGAAATTTCATTCTTGACATTCGTACAAATTAGTACTACTATGTACGTAATAGTAAACATAAGAAATGAGGTGATAGTAACTATGATACAAGTAATGAAAGCATCAGAAGTTAGACAACAGTGGAGCCAGTTGTTAAATAAGGTATTCCGAAACGAGACCCGAGTAGTTGTTGAAAAAAGCGGCATTCCTGTAGCAGCTGTTATTTCAGCTGAAGATTTGAAACGTTTCACTCAACTAGAGGAGCAACGTAAAGAACGGTTTAAAGCCTTGGATAGGATGCGTGAATCATTTAAAAACGTTCCTGTTGAAGAAGTGGAGCGAGAGATTAAGAAGGCAATAACTGAAGTACGAGCAGAGAAACGATCTAAAAAGTAATCTTTAAAATATGATTTCGGCAGTATTAGATACAAACGTTCTTGCGTCAGGTACTGTAAGCTCTTATAATCCACCAAGTCAAATATTAGATGCTTGGCGTTTGGGTCAATTTGAATTAATAACATCTGAGCATATTATCAATGAACTATATAGGACATTTCAAAAGCCATATTTCCAAAATCATATTAGCGCAGATGACATGATTTCATTTATTGACTTATTACAGAACGAATCGACCATAACTCCTATAACTACAAAGGTTTCCGGAGTTGCCGTCCATCCTGAAGATGATATCATACTTGCTACAGCTGTAAGCGCAAAAGCTGATTATTTAGTAACCGGAGATGTACGCCTACTTCAAAAAGTTGGTAGCACTTTTCGAGAAGTAAAACTTGTTAATCCAATTGATTTTTTGAAAATACTAAAACAACAGACTTGAAAAATCTACCCAGTGATAAAAAAGAGAAAATAAAACAACTGCTTCGTACAGCTGAAGCATGTCTAATCCATAATCAAGTAGATAAAGCTGAAGCAATATCAAGACAAGTCATAGCTATTGATCATGATAATGTAGAAGCATTGTACTTTTTAGGAGAAGCTCTCTGTAAACTAAGAAAATTTCAAGAATCATTAAAAGTGCTAAAGCAAGCTAACAAGTTGTCTCCGCACCATCCGAGAATTACCCATCTTGTAGGGTGGGTTATGTTTATGAATGGATATATCAATTTAGGCAGAGACTATATTCAAAAATCTCTAAAAGCACTCCCTTACGATGTACAAATTCTATGTGATTTGGCTGTGATAGAAATGAGTCAAGATAAAGGAAAAGAAGCTAAGGAGTATGCCCTGAAAGCTTTAGAGATTGACCCAACTAATCCCTTAACTCAAGAAGTCTTCCAGAAGGCACTGTCCTTTGATAATGCAAGAACCAGATCAAAGAAGAAAATGCCTAATTAATCAACAATAAAATATATTAGATTATCATGATCTACGATTCAAAACTTAAGCATACCTTTTACTGTTTTCTTCCTTTCCCAACTCAATTATTGAGATTATACCATTGTAGTAGGTAAAACCAAGATTCTTTAGTTTTTCGCAAGTATTCAAGAGCGAAGGAAGAATTTGGTTCCACCTGCGGGCAAGCTCGGCAGCTACGTACGCAATAATTATGGTTGAAGAGACGGTGAAGGAGTAAAGGGCTTCATGCAGGTTGCTACACAGGAGGACTTACTGGAATTCATCTTACATTGATTGGTACAATCTGCTAGGTGTGCTTTATACATTTGTTGGGCTGGATTAATTGCAACCAAGAGTACGGCAGATATAACACCCCATGCAGCAAAAGCAATAAAAAGCATGACAATTGGTACGATAATTTTTACCCAGGTTTGCCATTTCATCCATATAATCATGAGCACGAGTCCAATAGGATAAATAAGAATAAAAAAGAGAAAAACAAGTATTGTTTTTCCTATGCTAGGTTTCTTAACTTCCGTACTTATTAACACAGAATCAGTTATTGAAGGAGAAGGCGCAGAATTTGCGTCTTGAATTTGTAAGAATGCTTGGTCAATGTCCAGTTGTTGCCAACCGGAGTTCAGAAGTGCTTGTTTAATATTACTAGAGGAACTACCTTGTTGTAATTGTAAGTTAATATAATTAATAAGTTCTTGAGTAACCATTAATGTCTATTAAGTTCAGAAATAAAAATAAATGTCAAGATGAACCAAACAAGGTATCAAATCAAATATATAAGTATTTTCCTTCAAAACTAGTTTGAACATAGTCCCAGATGTAATAAAAGTAACCTATGTACTTGACAAGGGTATAAATTAGGTATAAAATGGGTGATAATTGAGGTAAATATATGAGTTCACCTATCCAACTTAAAATTAATCTAACTGAAGAATTACAAGACTTACTAGAATCAAAAGCGAGCAAATTTGGTGTACCGTTAACACAATATGTTAAACATGTTTTAATGAAAGATGTTGAAAATGAAGAATATCCTGTTTTTAGAGCATCTGAAGAGACCGAAAGAGCTGCAAAAGAAGCATTAGACCAAATAAATAAGGCAGTAACTTCTAGAAGCTTTTTTAAGCAATTACATAATGATCGTTAAATTTTCACCACAGGTTCAAAGTGAATTGAAAAAGCTTTTCCAAAAAGAGAGAAAACTTGCAATCAGGATTGAAAAACAAATAGCTTTATTTGAGGAAAATCCCAAACACCCATCTTTACGAATACATAAGTTGTCAAGTACAATGAATAATATATTGAGTATATCAATAACGATAAGTATACGTATGGTTTATATACTTATTGACGAAAAAACAGCATTATTTATTAAAATAGGAACACATGATGAAGTTTACAAAAAGTAAATGTATTGTTATTAATATTCTTCTTAGCAGAAAAAAGAGGGAAAATAAACAAGACTTTTATTATTGTATGAAATAATCGTAAACCTCTCTTGAAATTTCAGCTATATTTTCATTTGTTTCTAGCGGATGATCGGTCTTTGACAAAATAACAATAATATAATCTCCTTTTTGTGAATAAACTATACCCGCATCATGAGAAAATCCGTTTAACTCTCCGGTCTTATGGGCAATTACCGTATTCTTAGGAAGATTTTTGGAAAGTTTTGTGTTAATTTGCTGATTTTTAAGCAAATCTATCATTTCCAATGTATTTTCTGAGCTCGCGAGTTGACCATCATAAAGCTGTCTAATAAAATTAGCAGCATCTTGGGCGCTTGTTACGGGATCTTTGTACAAATTCCCCGCCTTAGATTCTGATAAACCATATTTTTTTAAAAAATCCGAAATACTCACAAGACCTATTTTTTCTGCAAGAAGAAGAGCTGAGTAATTATCAGATATAGTTATCATCAGTTGCAAAGCATTTTGAACAGGCCAAGTAATTGTTCCTTGTGTCAGCTCCGCGGACTCTGTGGAAATATTAAATTTTTCATTCAAATCAACCACATTTTCACTCAAAATATTTGTTTTACTTATCCTTCCATTTTCAATCTTTTGATATACAACAGCCATTACCCAAAGTTTGTACAGGCTTGCTGAATTAAAAATCTTGTCTTCGTTAAAATAATATCTTTCTCCTGTTTTAAGATTATCTATAACAATTCCATAGTAATTTTTATCATTTTTTAGTATGTTTTGAATAATGCTTTCCAAGGCTTTGCTGTTTTGTCTGGAATTTATAAAAGAAACGGTTTCATTAATAATTTTTGCAACTGGACTTATGAGTGGAAAACCTTCATTATTTGATTTATTTCTCTGTAAAACGGAATAGCCAAAAAATAAAATTAAAATTACAAACAATGCAAGACTTATAAAAGAAAGCTTTGAGGATTTATTCTGCTCTATATGCTTATAATATATTATTTTGCGCATCAGTAATTAAGTTTATCAAAACAGGCCATAACAAAGAAATAGTTTTATAGATTGACATCTTGAGCCAAGCAGACTGTTGCCTGACAGCTCCAGAACTTATGCTATACTAAACATTAGTCTAATATCGCCTTGGGTGATGCGGAGCAATAAGACGACTGGTCAAGATATGCGTTTTGGAGCCACGAAACATCATCAATTATAACCGGCCAAGACAAAATTGGTTGGTTTTTTTATATGAACATTCCGAAATATTTTTTTTGGACATTTCTGGGTATTGCTTTTGTCACTTTTATTTTCTTCTCAAACATCGTTTCCTTGATTACAGATTGGTGGTGGTATCAAGAAATAGGATTTACAGAAATTTTTATCAAATCACTTGTCGCCAGAGCAGGCATAGGCTTTATAGTCGGGTTGCTTGCAGCAGTATTTCTTCTTACAAATTTATATCTCACCGTCCGATCTAAAATTCTCTGGATGGCAGCTATTCCTGGAGATCTTATTGGGATCAATCAACCAATAATCTTAAATAGCAAGATAATTGGAAAATTCGGCATTATTTTAAGCTGTGTTATTGCCCTATTTATCGGTCTTATCGCTTCAAACAGTTGGCATGATGTATTAAAGTTTTTATCAAGCGTGCCGTTTGGTCAAAAAGACCCACTATTTGGCCAAGATGTATCTTTCTACGTGTTTTCCCTGCCTGTTTTTTCTTTAGGGCTTGCCCTTATAAAAACCGTTATTCTAATGTCTCTTATCGGTTGCGCCGTAATCTATATTCTGCGAGGCAACCTAAACCTATCAAACATATTGGGTAAATTTAACTTCTCCCGCCTGACCGGCAAACCTGAAGGTTTGTTTATTAAGCATGTGAAAAATCAAGGTTCTGACCGTCAAGCTCGATTACATATTGGCATTCTATTATTTCTCTTTCTTGCAACAATTGCTGCCGGTACCTATCTTTCCCTCTATAATTTGCTTACAACCCAGAGTGGTCCGGTATTTGGCGCGGCCTTCACCGATACCAATATCGTTGTACCCATCTTATACATTTCCGTTATAGTCTATGGCCTGGCAGCTCTTTTGGCGTTGTTTTACGGATTATACGGGAATATATTACCTCTTATTGGGACAGTTGCTTTGACTGTAATAATTGGGTTTGCGTCTTCAATTATTCCCTTGGTTTTTCAAAAACTGGTTGTTGCGCCCAATGAGCTTGTAAAAGAAACTCCGTTTATCAAATACAACATCGCGGCAAGTCGCAAGGCTTATGGTCTGGATAAGGTAGAAGAACGGGAGATTTCCGCAGATAAACCTATTACGGCAGAAAACATAGCAGCCAACAACCTTACAATCAAAAATGTGAGACTCTGGGATAGAGAACCACTGCTTTCCACTTTTTCGCAAATCCAGGAAATCAGAACCTACTACGAGTTTTCTTCTGTTGATAATGATCGTTATACAATTAATAATGAACTCCGCCAAATTATGCTTTCTCCCAGAGAATTGGCATCAAGCAGCTTACCAAACAAGAATTGGATTAATGAGCAACTCACATTTACTCATGGCTATGGTATTGCTGCAGGTCCGGTAAATCAGGTGACTCCAGAAGGATTGCCCGTGTTATTTGTCAAAGACTTACCCCCAAAGTCGGAAGTTAAAGAACTTGAAATCAGTCGACCTGAGATTTACTATGGAGAAATTCCCAATGAGTATGTCATAGTTAAAACAAAATCTAAAGAGTTTGATTATCCAAAAGGGGAAGAAAATGTCTATACCACCTATAAAGGTAATGGAGGAGTTGAAATTAATTCTCCTTTGCGCCGCCTCATGTATGCTCTGCGCTTTGGTTCACTTAAACTGTTTCTATCCACTGATATTACAAAGGAAAGCCGTATCCTTTATTACCGTAACATCAATGAAAGAGTTGCTAAAATTGCTCCATTTCTTACCTTTGACCACGATCCTTATCTTGTGATTGCAGACGGTAAGCTCTATTGGATTATTGATGCCTATACATCAACCAACCGTTATCCGTATTCTCAACCACTACCGTTAAATGGCGATAGTGTCAACTATATTAAAAATTCAGTCAAAGCAGTGGTAGATGTTTATGATGGAACGATCAAGTTTTACCAAGTCGATTTGGATGATCCGATCATTAAAACCTATGCCAAGATATTTCCCAAAACTTTCCAAAAAGTTGAGGACATGCCCAAAGGCCTGATTACTCATCTTCGTTATCCAGAGGATATCTTTACATTACAAACTGAAATCTACACAATCTACCATATGGATGACCCGCAGATATTCTATAACAAAGAGGATCAGTGGGAGATTCCTGCTATCGTCCAAGGTAACGCAGCGCAAACAGAAAATGATTCTCCAACAATGAATCCACGGCACATGATCATGAAGCTTCCGGGTGAAAAGACAGAAGAGTTCATTTTAATGTTACCATTCACTCCCAGAGCCAAAGATAACCTCTCTGCCTGGATGGTTGCCAGAAACGATGGAGAGGAATATGGCAAGCTGGTTGTTTACCGCTTCCCCAAAGATAAGCTGATATTCGGACCCAAACAGATTATTGGTAGAATCAATCAGGACGCTGAGGTCAGCAGGCAAATCTCCCTTTGGGATCAAGGTGGATCCCAGGTAATTCAAGGCTCACTCCTGGTCATTCCAATAGAGGAATCTTTAGTCTATGTCAGACCTCTTTATCTTAAAGCAGCAACAGGAAAAATCCCAGAACTTAAACGGGTGATTGTTGCCTACGAAAATAAAATTGCCATGGAGGAAACATTGGAAGCGGGACTTGCCAAGATCTTCGGCACAGCTGAGGGTCAAACCAAACCATCCGAAGAAACACCTGGTGCACCTGCTCCTGCTGACCCGCCTGTCGGCGAGGCAGGTACGACCAAAGAAAACCTCTTGCAACAAGCTACCGAAAGCTATGAAACTGCCATCCGGGCACAACGAGAGGGAGACTGGGCAAGGTATGGAGAGGAAATAGAAAAACTGGGAGAAATTTTGAGTAAGCTACGGCAATGAATCTTAAAAATGACTTGTCGTTATAATTGCTATGTTAATCATTAATGAGTTTCTTACCGTCACTGTTTATGGCATACTAAAGGAAGATTGATGATTCCATTTATCATTATCAGGAGAATATTTTTATCCATTATGCCTCTAATATTTTTTTATATTTTGAGAAAGATTGTTAAAAACAAGGAACCTAAAGGGAAATCACAATTGTCTGATTTTGATAAAGAAAAAATTGTAGAAGGAGAAATTGTAGATGAAAATAAGTCGTAACCGCTGGCATTCATTATGGTGTTGGCAATAATCAACATATATACAAGAAATAATTAATCTATATTAAAAGTAATTATGAGAAGTCCTTATCAAGTTTTGATTTTTCCGTTTTATAAACAAGAGAAAGATCTGTTATTTGCTCTTTTTAAAAGAAGCGAGGAAAAAGTCTGGCAAGGTATTGCAGGAGGCGGTGAAGAAGGAGAAGTTCCATTTGAAGCTGCACAAAGAGAAGTTGAGGAAGAAATAAGTATAACGCCTAAGTCAAAAATGATCCAGTTAAGTTCTGTTGCAAGTATTCCAGTAATTTATGTAAGTGGTTTCATTTGGGGAAAAGACGTATTGGTTGTGCCCGAATTCTCCTTCGGTGTTGAAATAACTTCAAAAAACCTAAAAATCAGCCATGAGCATTCTACTTATAAATGGTTTACTTACGAAAAAGCATTAGAAAAACTAAACTGGGATAGTAATAAAACAGCACTTTGGGAACTTAACTACAGAATTCTTAATAATAAATTTGGGAACTGCTAAGCGATTGCATGAATTCCAAGCAAAAAAATTACTAAAGTTCAACTTAATGTTTAAAAGCCTAATTAACACCTTGCAGTATGTTAAAATAGACAGATGAAAAATTTGGTAGATGAGTATATAAAAGTACGCTTGGAATTTATAGAAATTGTCAATAAATTCCCTGAAAATAAAAGGGGAGAAATTTTGTTTGATAAGTGGAGCTTAAAGGATACTATTGCCCACTTAAGCGGCTGGGCGGCTCACCAGATTGAAGTCTTAGAAGATATTAAAAACAACAAGGTGCCGAAGTATCCCGGACACTCAAAAGATTATAATAATAATGAAGTTAGCAGAAGATCAAAATGGAGCTGGAAAAAAGTATATAAAGAATTTATCTCCTGCTCTAATCAATTGGTAAATAAATACAGTCACTTACCAAAAAGCCTAGTCAATAAAAGAATTTGGCCAGAGAAAAGATTTACTCCCCGAATATATTTTGAATTTGAAATTGAACACTACACCAAAACCCATCTTCCACAAATTAAAAAAATATTATATAAATTCTAATTCTTTCAGCGTTTTTAAGGACGAAATAATATCTTGCACAATGAAATAGATGTAATAATAAAAAAACTTTAGTCTGTGCCTTGCTTTGCCATATATAGTATGGTACGTCCTTTCGCAAAACATGGCCCACTATCCTATTTCCTCCTTATTGATCTTTTAGCCTCGATTTTGCTATAATGGCTCGATGAATAGGGGTAAAACCATATTTATAATTCCGGGATTTAAACATCTGCCAACAAATAAGGCATATAAAGAAATTGCTAAAATTCTTAAAAGCCAGGGATATCTCCCAGTTCCTGTTACAATCCGTTGGCGCCAAACCACTATTTCGCAAAATTGTGAGTATTTTCTGAAAAAATATAAGACAATAAATTCGAAAAAAAAATATATACTTGGATTTTCATTTGGTGCAATGATTGCGCTTTTAGCATCAACAAAAGTAAGCGTCCGCGGGCTTATACTCTGTTCGCTCTCTCCATACTTTAGAGAAGATTTGTCAAAAGTAAACAATAGCTGGATTTCCTCTCTTATAACACAGCGGTACCAAGATTTCTCCAAGTTGCATTGTGCTACTTTAGCAAAAAAAATAAAAGCAAAACAAATTCTCATGTTATATGGAACAAAAGAAGCAAGATCATTAAAAAAACGAGTAAGGCAAGCTTTTGGTCAAATTTCATCCACGCATAAGTATTTAATTCCAATAAAAAAAACGGAACATGATATAGGTGACAGGCGATATTTAAACAAAATTCATCAAATAGCTAAGCAGTTAAATTAGATAATAAAATTTCCACTTATTAATTTCACAATTTTGATTCGTAAAATTATATAACCTAGAAAATTCGAAATCCAAATATCGATAATCGAAACAATTAATAAATTCCAAAATACTAAATGTTCAAAACATTTTGATCATTTTAATTTTAGTTATTTGAATTTGTTTAGGATTTCGTATTTAGAATTTAGGATTTATTATCGAATTTTGATATACTTTTATTGATGAAGGATTATGTAACAGCAAATAAAAAATGGTGGAATGATGTAACCTCTATACACTTACATTCCAAGCTATATGATCTTCCGGGTTTTAAAAAGGGAAAAAGTAGTTTAGTCCCCATAGAACAAGAAGAGGTCGGGACAGTTCGCGGTAAAAGTCTTTTGCATCTTATGTGTCATTTTGGGATGGATACGCTATCCTGGGCCAGGCTTGGAGCAATAGCTACAGGGGTTGATTTGTCGGATGATTCAATAAAGATCGCGAAAAAATTAAGTAAGGAAATTAATGTTCCGGCAAAATTCATTTGTTCTGATATATATAAATTGCCCGATGTTTTGGACAAAAAGTTTGATATTATTTTTACTTCGTATGGAGTGCTTTGCTGGTTATCAAATATTAAAAAATGGGCAAAAATAATTAATCAGTATCTCAAGGTTGGCGGAATGTTTTATATAGTTGAACTTCATCCCTTCACTAATGTTCTTAGTTTTGACTTTAAAATTCATTACAAGTATTTTAAAAAAGGGCCAGATATAGATGATTCATCCGGAACGTATGCAGATTGGGGTGCGGATATAAAAGGCTCCACATATTTATGGAGTTATGCCATTAGTGACGTGATAAATGCGCTAATTTATGAAGGATTAAAAATAGAATACGTACATGAGTTTCCTTTTACCACATACGACCAGTTTCCGGGACTTATGGAACAAAACGAAAAAGGACAATATGTCTTAAAAAATAAAAAAATTCAAATACCCCTTTTGTTCTCTCTGAAAGCAACAAAATAATTCCCTTATATAATTAAATTGCTTTATGAGCCATATGAAAATTTGCAAAACTGTAATAACCATATTGGTTTTTGGTATATCAGTTCAGAGTAAGGTATAAATTTTACTTAATTTACAATTCGGAAACCTCCCTGAAGACAAATAGGTTAGCAACCACTGTTAATAATTATATAGATGTATGCAATACTAATTAGCAATATTCGTGGTATAATATTATTACTCCTGCTCCCTACGATATGAATAAGTTGAAAAAATATATCAGTTTACTACCTCTCACAAAAGACTCTATTGTTCTTGTTTTATTAATAATTCTTATTGCAATTGGACTATCATATTTACCATGGATAGTTTTTGGAGTTGTCGTCGCGAGTTTTTTAATAATCCTCGCAAGAGGTCTTTTACAATTTCACTATGGATTTTATAAAGTAAAAAGGTTGTTTTTGAAAAAGCCTTCAAAAGAAAAGTATATTTCTGTTCATGTTCCCTCTTGTAATGAACCGCCTGAGCTGCTGAAAAATACTATTTTGAAACTCTCTTGCCAAAATTATTCAAATTACGAAGTCATTGTTATTGATAACAACACAAAAAATCCTGATACTTGGGAACCGGTTGCTTTATATTGCAAAATACTTGGGAAAAAATTTAGATTTTATCATGTTGAAAATTTAGAAGGCTTTAAAGCAGGCGCGCTAAATTATATTAAAGATAAAATTAATCCTAAAACAGAATGTATCGCGGTAGTTGACGCTGATTACGAAGTAACTAAAAACTTTTTAAAAGAGGCGAACAAGTACTTTTCAGATGAAAAAATCGGTTTTGTCCAGTTTCCTCAGGCATACAGAAATGTAACACAAGAGAATGTGGGACTGGAATTAGAATATCGACACTTTTTCTTAACATATATGAATATGGCAAACAATTTTAATTGTGTTACCGCAACAGGTACCCTGTCCGTTTTTCGTGTAGAAGCACTACGAAAAGTAGGATTTTTTAATGACGAATCAATAACAGAAGACTGCGATATAGGAGTACGTCTTAACAAAGTAGAATATAAGGGATTATACGTGCCTAAAATTGTCGGAAAAGGACTTATGCCCTATAATCTTGATTCTTATAAAAAACAGAAGTCACGCTGGGCTATTGGAAACCTGCAAGTATTAAAAAATAATCTTTTATACATACTTTTTGATAGCAATATGACTATAAAACAAAAAATTGGATTATTTTCACAACTGACTGCCTGGGTTAATTTTACATTTTTCCCAATGCTTATTATTATCATTGCTTCAGTGTTGAAAACAATTAATTACCAATATTATCCTATGATGCGGCTTATTGTTTCTCTCTCCGCTGTTTCATTGTTTGCTTTTCTCATGCTGAAATTTTTATCCTTTTATATTACGCTTAAAAATTATTCTTCCATTTCTAGTATTATCAAGGCGTTTTGCATACATATCGGACTAAGTGGAATATATTCATTTGCTCCTATTAGGATTTTTCTTAAGACAAGTTTTGTTTTCGAACGAACCAATAAATTTTTACGCATTAATAATGTCACGGGAATTATTAAAAATGCTTTTATTGAGATATCCATCGGTTTAGGTAGTATTTTACTGGCTCTCTATCATTTCTTTGAAAGTAATTACACTTATGCCGGAGTATTAATCCTGCTTGGCACTATTTATGGACTAATTCTATACGTAAATAAAGAATTGCTTATCACAAAACAAGCATCTGAATACTTATTTAAGGTGAGGAAAACGTCAAAAATATCACTATGAGAATTGCCCAACTCGCTCCACTCTGGAAAACAGTACCTCCAAAACAGTACGGAGGGACGGAACTTGTTGTCTCAAATCTTACGGAAGAATTAGTAAAACAAGGTATAAATGTAACTCTTTTTGCCTGTGGAGATTCACAAACTTCGGCACACCTAGTTAAAGTTATCGAAAAACCAATGTATGACTTTGTAGGTAGATTTTCTTGGAACACGATACAACCGTATGAATTCCTGACTTATAATGAGTTTTTCAAAAGAGTTTCAGATTTTGATATTGTTCATAATCATATGGGTTTTCATCCGACAGTTTTTGCTCAACTTTTACCAATTCCCATGATAACTACACTTCATAGCAGTACCATTCCTGACTTTCCGCATCTTATAAATAGTGTAAAAGACAATTTATATGTCTCAATCAGCAATGCACAACGAAGCATAATTCCCAAGTTGAATTATATTCGGACAATTTATCATGGAATTGAAACAAATAAATTTCATTTTAAAGACAAACAAGATAACGAGTATTTGTTTTTTATCGGCTCGCTTACTCCACAAAAAGGTATAGATATTGCAGTAAAAGCTATCCATGAATTGGGTGAAAAACTAATTATTGCAGGAGAAATTAGAAAAGAATATGAAGATTTTTTGAATGAAAAAGTATTTCCGTATGTAGATGGAAAACAAATCAAATTTGTTGGGGAAATAGCTTTTAAGCAGAAATGCGAGCTATATGCTCATGCAAAAGCATTACTTTTTCCCATCCAGTGGAACGAAGCATTCGGGCTAGTTATGGTAGAATCTTTAGCAAGCGGCACACCTGTTGTTGCTTACAAGAATGGTTCCGTACCTGAAATTATTACTAACGGACAAACAGGGTACATTGTAGAAAACTACGAGGATTTTAAAAAGGCTATAAAAAACATTCATGCTATTTCTCGAAAAACATGCAGAGAAATGGCACAACAAAGATTTGATGTACGTGTAATGACAAAAAATTATATCAATCTCTATAAACAGTTTGTATCAAAAAAGTCATGAAAATAGCTCAAGTGGTTCCTTTAATGAAAACAATTCCTCCCGATAAGTACGGTGGGACTGAACGTATTGCTACGTATATAATACATAATTTACTTAAACAAGGACACGAAGTAACTCTTTTTGCCGCTCAAGGGTCTAATATACAGCACAAAAATCTTACGACTGAGGTTTGTTCTCCTTATCCAACATTTAATCATATGAAAGAAAATAGAAAATGGGAGCTGGAACAATTTAAAAAAGTTATTAGTATGCAGGATACCTTTGATATCATTCACTTTCACTATGAACCGTTTGTTCTGAAAATAGATAATAATATAGAATCGACATTCCTACAATCCCTTTATAAACCGGTTGTTTTTACCTTCCACAATACTACCTATATTTCAAATCGAATTGAATATTATAAAACAATGCCACAGAAAAATAATTTTCATTACGTTTTTATCAGTGAAAACCAGCGTAAACCTCTTGCTTTTCTTCCGAATACTCATGTTATCTATAATGGTATTCCGGTTGATACTTTTCCGTTTAACGATACTCCTAAAGACTACCTTTTTTTTCTGGGAAGGATAACTCCCGTAAAGGGAGTAAAAGAAGCAATTCTTACTGCACTTGGAACCAATAAAAAGCTATTTTTGGCTGCAAGAATTGATAAGCAAGACTTAGAATTTTACGAGAATAAAATTAAACAGTACTTTAATAAAGAGTTAATAGTAAATGTGGGAGAGATTGACAAAAATGAAAAAGTTACCTATCTAAAAGATGCGTTTGCGATGCTTTTCCCTATTCATTGGGAAGAACCGTTTGGATTGGTTATGACAGAAGCAATGGCGTGCGGAACTCCTGTTATTGCATACAATCGAGGTTCTGTACCGGAAATTGTCAAAGATGGTAAAACAGGATTTATTGTTAACGAATCAGAAAAAAATAAAAGAGGAAATTGGATTACGAAAACAACAGGTATAGCGGGATTAAGCGAAGCGATAAAACGCCTATACTCATTATTGCCTGCTGAATATAAAAAAATACGATTGAAAGCAAGAAATCAGATAGAAGAAAATTTTAAGTCATCCATTATGTCAAAAAAATATTGTGACCTTTACATAAAAATGGTAAAGGATATTCAGTTTTCAGTTTAAAATGAACTTAAGATTTTGATTCATCAGTTTGAAGGAATATGATTTTCTGTTAAAATACTTCTAGTGCTTATGAAAATATTACTGGTTCAAAATTCTCAAGTTCCATCAGCTTTTTCCATTTTGCCAAAACACATAAAAGCAATTGAAAAAGTCTCAAAAAAATGCAAAGTAGTTTTAGTGGATGTAACAAAACTCTCAGAGCACCTTGCGGATGCGGATATACTTCTTGTTCCAAGCAGCATGATTGGAAAGATAAACACTAAAAAATCCAAAATTCTTAAATGGATTCATGTTACGTCAGCCGGCGTAAATAACTTGCCCGAACAAATCTTAAAGTCTGATATCATAATTACCAACTCTTCAGGCGTTCATCCAATACCCATCGCCGAACAGGTCTTTACATACATGCTTATGTTTGCCCGAAATATCAACCAGGCAATAAAAAGTAAGGCAGAAAGAAAATGGCTTGCACATTATGAATTTAATGTATTTGAAGTACATGGAAAAACCATAGGAATTGTTGGGTTTGGAAGAATAGGTGAAAAAATTGCCCAGCTTTCAAAAGCATTTAATATGAAAGTTTTCGGAGTAACAAAGACAAAAAGAAACTCCCAAAAAAACGTGGACAGGCTTTTTACATTAAAAGACCTTGATAAACTGCTAAGTGCATCCGACTTTGTTATCAGCTGCCTTCCGGGGACTCGTGAAACCTACCATTTATTTGATAAAAATAAATTTTCAATGATGAAAAAATCAGCGTATTTTATAAATATTGGACGAGGTTCTACAGTCGATGAAAAAGACTTGATAAGCGCTTTGGGGGGAAAGATTATCAAAGGGGCAGGGCTTGATGTTTTTGAAAAAGAACCTTTGATGCCTGACAGCGCGCTCTGGACAATGGATAATGTTATTCTAACACCACATAACGCGGGCCTTACGCCCTTTTATATGGACAGGGTAATAGATATATTTTGTGAGAATCTGAAAGCGTATCTTAGTAAAAAACTGATGCCGAATCTGGTTGATAAGAAATTGGGATACTAAATTTTTATTTCTTACTTCTCTTTTACCCAAATCTAACATTTAGACTGTAGAGCTAATTGTACTAAATGCAAAGAAGGGAGGTAGAAAAATATGATAAAAGGAATTTTTGTAGCAGTATTGTCTTTGACGCTTGCTTTTTTTGTAGCTTCAACCTATGTTTCGGCTCAAACAACAACCCAAACACCAAGCGCACCAGCAACAGGATTTGGATATTAATTGGCAACGCAACACCACACAAGTATTCAATAAACTGTGCAGGATAAAAAATTCTACCACCCGCTCAAAGATGCTGAGTTAACTGTTTCTAAGGCAACTTAACAAATTGGTAGATTGAAAATTAAAAAAGTATGAGCAGTAACTAGCAAATCGTAGATAGTGTTTTATGTAAATACAATGTACAATTGTATGCTCTAAGTCTTTTAGAATATGAAGAAAAAACTTTTCCTGTTTTTAGTAATCGTCGTTTTTTCTTTAACCGGTTTTACTCTTGGCATAAAAAAACCCGGCGCGGTTCCAATAAAAAAAATTGCTTACTCCAAAGAAGAACTTAAAAACATATCACCAACTAAAACTCCGATTGAAACCCCAGTAAAACTTGTAATTAAATCTATAAATGTTGACACGAACATTGAATTAGTTGGACTGGATAAGCAAAACAGGATGGATATACCAAAAGACTGGTATAATGTAGGTTGGTATCAATACGGTCCAAAGCCTGGTGAGGCAGGAAATGCCGCCATTGACGGCCATGTTGATACTCCAACCGGAGCGCCTTCTGTTTTTTATAATTTATCAAAACTTAAAAAAGATGACCAAATTGAAGTTTACGATAAACGTGGGAAAAAATATGTTTTTGTGGTTACCAGAAATACAAGCTATCCTTTAGAACAATTTCCCTCATCTGAGATATTTGGCCCCAGCACTAAAGCAAAATTAAATCTTATTACCTGCGCAGGAGAATGGGATAAAAAATTTAAACAATATTCCAACCGATTAGTTATATATTCACAGCTTGTAGATTAAAGCTACACTGAAACATTAACAGAATTTCAAGAAAGATTTTCACTTCAAACACTTTGAAAATGTAGATGCTTCACTTTTTGTTTAATTCTGACGATAATGCGGTTACAGATTAGGATTTGCTTAGCCTCAATATCGCTTCACTGGCTAACTTGTTACCGGTTGGATCAATTATTTTTATTTCTCCGCCTTCCATTATTTGCTCAGATGCCTCAACTGCCTTCTGATTCCACTCTATCGCGGCTTCTATGTTACCTGTTTTCTCGGCAATTTCCGCCAGACTCCTTGCGGCGTTTACTACTCCTCTAACATCATGAAGCTTTGTATAGCCTCTGAATGCTTCCTTTTGAGAAGCCGCCGCATCCTCAAATTGTCCCAGATCTGTTTGAGTAACACCTTTAATCGTAAGAACACGCATAAGCCGGTTTTGTAAACCTGCGCTCCTTGGCTTTTTCTTAAGAAGCGTTCTGCAACCTTGTTCTGCTAGCGCATATTCTTCTAAAGCTTGTTCTTTATCACCTAACTCATGATCCAGTAATCCAAGCTGAATAAATGTATTTACTTTTGCAAGGTTCCATTCATCTGAAATTCTAAATAATACATTTATCGCTTCATTTTTCAACGCTTGCGCAAATTCTAAATCTTTTCCTCTTTTGTAGTTAGGATCTCTGTCTCCAGTTCTGGCAAGATCAATTTGTCCTCCTATTGCTGTTATCTCACCTTCAAAATCACCCCTGGAATGCGCTATTGCCCGTGCTATCAGAAAATCTCTATCTGCTGCTGTATAGTCACCGCGCATTCTATTAACCAATCCTCTTTCATTCAAAATACCTATCTGAGCGGCTTCAATTACTCCTGAAATGCCATCAAGATATTCTTTTGCTTCAGCCCAGCCACCGGTAACCTGCAGCTTTCTCCCGTGGGCAAGTGCTGCATTAAGACGTGACCCAACTTGTTCAGCGGTTATAGGTTTTCTTCTGCCTTGTTCAATTGGTTGTGACACAAGAACAGATTATATCACACTTTTTTTATTTTAAAATATAGAAAATTTTTCTAATGTTGTGCATATAATAGTATTTAATACTTAAGTCGCAGAACAAATCATATTGTTTACTTCTTTGATATAATTAAAAATTAATGCCGGTAATTTTATTATGATGCTTCAAACAAATGAAGGCCTTAAAAAATAAAATAACAACATTTCAATTGATTTTGGTCGTATGCATCCTTTTGGCGGGCACTTTTATCCGTATGGAGGGACTTGGAAAAATCCCCTCCGGGCTTACAAATGACGAGGCAAATATTGGATACGATGCATATTCTATTCTTAAAACGGGCAAGGACCAGTGGGGAGAAAAACAGCCCAATACTTATTTTAAAGGTTTTGGGGATTACCGCCCGCCAATATACACCTACACAGTAGTTCCTTCTATTGCTGTTTTTGGCTTAAATGAATTTGCGGTACGTTTCCCTTCCGCGGTAGCCGGATCGCTAACAATAGTTCTGGTATTCTTACTTGCTTTACTACTTTGGGAAAATGCAACAATCGCAATTGCCTCAATGTTTTTATTGGCTTTCAATCCGTGGCATATAGGCATGAGCCGCGTTGGAATTGAACCTACTGTTGCAGTCTTTATCACAACTTGTGCATTAAACTTATTCCTTTTAAGCTTTTCCAGGAAAATATTGATTTATCCGTCACTTGCCTTGTTTGCGCTTTCAATCTATACTTATACGTCATTTGTAATCTGGGCACCAGTTTTTATGATAATTTTATTTTATTGCTTCCGAAAGAATATTTTGATTAACAAAAAATCCTTACTGATAGGATTGTTAATTTTTATTGTTATCTTGTTGCCGATTTTTCTTGGCGGAAATCTCAAAACCGCAAGCACAAGATCGGGACAGGTAAATCTGACAGGCGATACCGGATTAATTAATATTGTTAATGATAAAAGAGGAGAATGTCAAACAAACCTTAAAAACAGAATATGCCAGATATTTCAAAATAAATACATAACATTTGCCTCAGTATTTGTTACAAACTACCTGAATCATTATTCACCGGAACTGTTAGCAACACAAGGTACGCCAACACAATATTCAATACTTCCGCAGCGTGGTTTTTTATATGTTTGGGAATACATTTTTTTTGTAATCGGAATATTTGCTTTATTAAGACAAAAACAGCCTCAGTCACTTCTTATTTTACTTTGGGTCCTTCTGGCACCACTTCCTGACAGCATAACAGGCAGCGGCCACTATTCACGCTTTTTACCAATAGTGCCGGCTATTCAACTAACAAGCACAACCGGCGCTTACTCAATGTATTTATTATTCAAAAAAAAGCGGTGGATTATTATGCCCGTTGTTCCCATCGCGCTATACAGCATCATATCATTTTTAATCGTCTACTCTACTTATTTCCCAAGATTTTATGCTACTTTTTCACATTACGGATACCGCGACCTTATGCATTTTGTAAAAAATCACGAAAGCCAGTACGATAAAATAATAATCTCAAACAGAATAAATGATACCAAGCAGTACGTGTTTTATTTATTTTTTACCAAATATAACCCTTCTTTGTATCAATCCGGTAAAAATGTTGAAAAAGTAAGCGAGCAAAACGGCTGGATCAGGATTAAGCGCATAGGAAAAGTGTACTTTCTTCCAAATGCTGACTTTTCACCTGAAGAAATAAAAAAGACGCTACCGCATATTCTTTTGGCCGGAGCGCCTGATGAATTCCCAAAGAAAACAAAAACTCTCTATAGTGTTAAAGATCCTAAAAATAATGTGATATTTGCTCTTGTAGATATAAATCAAAATCCGGAATTTTTGCTAAAAAAGCAGGCGCAGTTGTTGATTTTACAGTAGAATTTACTTCTTATTCCCCTTTTTTGTATCAATTAGAATGTAGGCAATTTCTTCTACCGGATAACGAATAATTTTCTGTCCAATATTAATAACAACCGGGCGACTTGGAAAATAAATATTTTTTAACAAGAAGGTGTTGTCCGGTTTTTTATCAGAAGTGGTTAAAATTAAAGTCCGGGCAGAATTTAAGTCCTCAGGCCAATTGATCTGCCGAATCTCATACTTTCCAAAAAGATAAGGGTATGTGAATCCTTCGGAATCCTCCTTATTCCACCTGGCTTCATTTTGAAAACTTTGGGGAGGGTAAGGCAAATAAGTAAGAAGAGACGTATAGATAAAACCGGAACTTTGATCAATGATTATTTTATCATATTCATTTTGATGTTCTTTTATATATGCCACAGCATCACGATCACCGATACGCCAGTGTTTCGCGTAGTAAACCGGAAATCTGACGTAATATGACGCAAAATATATGAACACAAAATATGAAAAAACAATAAAGGAAATAAAAGTTACAGCATACTGAATATTTTTATTTGAGTATGATTTAATCTTGGAAATTAAATTATATAAACCAACGCCCGAGCAAAACGTTATGGGAAAAATAAGAAAAAAAGTCCGTGTTGCCTGGGGTGGCTCACGGGTAAAACTGGTAATAAGAACAAGAGAGACTATCCATGCAAAGATAATTTTTGCAACAGCGCCTTTGGTTCTATATAGACTTATAATACCCCATAAAATAAGCGGCAGTTCAAAAAGGTACCATTGGCCGGTGGTGCCAACACTGTTATTGCCATGCTCTGAACCGTTGATAAAATAAAAGTTTACTGATAAATGGGAAAAAATATTATTAACGTACTGCCATAAAGTAAGAATCCAGTAATTGAAAAATATTTTACCGGCAGGTTCATATTCCACAAAGTAACTCCTGATTTCCTGAAGCTGTGCCTGGACTTTGGCGCTGGTAAATATCAGTGTTCCGGAGGCAGAATCGACTCCTCCATGAGTAACCGTACCAAGTATGAAAGGCAAAAAACATACGCTGGTCAAAAGCATTGCGGCCGCAAAAAAACGTTTGGGCAACGCTGATATTTTTTTTCTGAAAATAAAAGCAAGGAGCAAAATAAGTAAAGGAGTAAATGCGCGGGCAATATTATAGGTATAAATGGACAACGATAAAAATATTATGGAAAAAGCAATATATCTGAACCTGGATTTCTCAATACCCACAATAAATAACAATACGCCGCTTAGTATAAAAAAATTAGCAAGCATTACTTCAAACGCGGCCCTTGAAAAATGCAAGTGCCAGGGATTAATGGCCAGAAGTAAAGCCGTAAAATACGGAACATATTGGGAAAACAAATGTTTTTCATTGTTTTTATATGCAAGATTAATTAGACTTTTCGCAAGAAAAAATACTACAATTACAGACAATAATCCGGATGCGGCTGAAACAAAGCGGATAGAAAACGGGATCAACCCAAAAAAGGCAACAGGCAGAACGGATGAGTAGATGTATCCCGGCAGTTTATATTCGCCAAATGCTTGAAAGTTTTGAGGCAAATATACTCCATGTTCATCCCGGCCAGTTTTTAAAATGCTGTAAGCGTTATATCCAATTGACGTTTCGTCCTGCTGCAAACCGTCCGGCACTATCCCCAGTTTATAAAAACGTAAAATAAAAGCAATTAATAATATCAGCGTTAATCCGATGACTTTATATAAGGACGGCTTTTTAAAAATTTTAAGACTCATACTTTTTATTATAGCCAATTTTGAAAGGTTTTTTACTATAAGTAAAAATAAATACTATAAAGCCAATTACAGTTAAAATCAGGCTTACCACAGTCATATAAAACCCATATTTAAGCGATGCGGGTTTATACTGAAATTCTATTCTATGCTGTCCTGCCGGAATACCTATGGATCTGAATGCGTAATTTGTACGGTATATTTTTGTAGGAATGTTATCTACATAAGCCTGCCAGCCCGGATAATAAGTATCGGAAAGGTATAACAGACTATTTGCGTCACTTTTGGTATTAATTCTTACGGAATTTGGACTATATGAAGCAAGTGTAGCTTGTTTTTTTAACGCAACAACGGACAAATCAATTTCAGGCTCTTCGTTTAATAAAATTGTCGTACGGGGATCAAATTCTGGATCAGCAAAAGCATTTTCAAAATCTTTCTTTGTTTGATAAATATGAAAAGAGTTTGTTAAAAAAAATCTTGGCGCGGCTTTTTTATACTCAAATACATTAAAATCATTAACAGCTGCAACTTTACTGAAAAGACCGGATGGAAAAGTTTGCGGTGTTGAACCATTTTCCACTTTATCTAAAACATATTTTACTCCCATAAGTGACAGCATTTTCAATCTATAGGTGTTATCAACCATATCTGTTTGACCATATCCCCCAACGATTACCGCGTCAGATCTTGTTTTTTCAGTAAAAGTTTCCGGAATAATACCGTTCCCGGATGCCTGAATAAGCTGCCCGTAATATTTTGGATATAAAGGATCATACCCATCAGGAGAATATACTCCGTTTTGAGTTGCAAAGTTTGCCTGAACGCCCGCGTTTCCATATCCCCAAAATCTGTTTATGCCCGCATTTTGAACAAGCCAGTTATTTATTTGTGTTGGGGGGTACATATATGTTTTTGGGGCGAAAGGATTGAATTTATGGAAAAAATAGAAAAGGTCAAAACAGGATATAACCAACAGCAATATAAATATTACATTCTTCTTTTTGACTATCCTTAATAAACCAATAACAAACGTTACAAAAAAAAGAACAATAAATGAGTAAATTAAATTATTGGCAACAATCTGAGTATGGGTTATTAGAGTAATAATAAAAGCAATACTCATCGTAATCCAAAAGAAGGCTAAAATGATATAGTGTTTTGCCTGTTTTTGCTTGAATAATTGATCTATCCCAAATCCGGCCGCAAGACTCAACCCTAAAGAAACCATAAAAATGAAATTGCTTGGTGAACTGGTTGACAAAAAGGGTATATTGAACCTGAATAAAATAAATGAAATTGGATTAAAAAAAACAACAGATGAGGTTATAACGGTAATAATGGCAGTAACCTTCCAAAATTCGTTTCTGGATCCACTTAGAAAACCTATCAACGCAAAATATATTGCGCCTATTCCGATATATATAGCTTTTGAAGGATATGAAAAAGGAGCAAGATAATTTTTTACTGCCGGATTTCCAAAAAGATCGGGTATTAAATACAGTATTAATTGCGATGGACGGATTAGCAGGTTAGAATAAAAATATTCCGGCGGGTGTGGTGAGCGGGCGGATTCCCGAACCAGTTCGATGCCGGGTAATAATTGTACCGCGCTTATTCCAATTCCCGTTAAAACGAAAAAAATTAAATATGCTCCCATTCTTAAACGCTCTTTAAAATTACTTCCAGTCTGTAAAGTTCTAATTGTTATATAAAATAAAATATAGCCGATCATTCCGGCAAAAAGCTGAGCGTGACCAGCAAAACCCGAAACAGCAACTGTACCGGCAAGCAAAAACAGCGCCCATCTTTTTCCGGCTATCAGCCATTCAACAGCAAGCATGGCAAGAGGAACAAGATACATAAAATGTCCCATTATGTTGTACTCAAGAAAAGTAGTCATGTAAAGGGAAAACGCATAAGAAATTGCCGAAAAAACAGCGGCTATTTTTGACAGTTTATAATGCCTGACAAGCATATATACAAAAATCAAAGATAAAAGCGGCTGCAGAATAACACTTATAGTCCAGGCAGTGGTCTGAGAAAACAGAAAATATAAAATATTTAAAGGATAGAAAACGCCTGACTGAAAGTTGGCAAGAAGAGGTGATCCGGAAAAGTTGTGCGGATTCCACAAAGGCAGTACGCCGGATCTTACGGCGCTGATTTCAAAAGTTTTCCAGGGATACATTTGACGCAGGGAATCAAAATATTGCGCCTTGTTTGGAATTGCCCCGGCTGCTATTCCGTTATATGAATATGACCGCCATGGCTGGTATTCGGCAAGCAGTAAGTCTGCCGGAAAAGGCACATAACCTTTTATAAATACCGGATAAAAAAATACTGCCGTAATGATGGTGAAAATTACAGATAGAATTAAAAAATTAATAACTTTTGCTTTCATATAATATTTTTGCCGCGGTAGATAAAAATACCAGTTACAAGAACCAAAACCAATAATATACTTATCAGATTACTGGCCGTTTGAAGACGATTTTGTGTATATTGAACTGAGACGATATGATCACCCGCAGGCACGTTGAACGTAATCAGACCACGATGATTCATATCCTGGAATTGGATTGAAGCGGGATTGTTATCAACAATGACCTTCCATCCCGGATAAAATTGTGTATAATCAAGTAAAGTGGCTTGGGTTTTTGCACTTACCAAAAACCGATGAAGCTCCGGGAATAACTTAACGTTTGAAACTTCTGCCTGGCCGGCAATTATATCAATTCTGCTCTTTGGATATTCCTTTGGTTCTCCGGCCATCCAGATACTGTTTATTTCTCCAAAATAATTTGTGGATTTGGGATAATTCCAGTAAAATTCCTGGCTCACCTTCTGATATCCCTGATAAGGAACCCAGTAATATACTGTACTTATTATTATTAAGATTATCAACCCAAAATATACCATTCTTTTCTGGAAGAATTTCATTTGATAAATAAATACTGACGTTAAAGAGGAAGTAAAACATATGACAGCAAGTAATCTCCATGAAAACTGGAATTGCCTGATAAATGACACATTCTCCCATATTGGCTTTGTTACAGGCTGCATGAAAAGCAGCGCAACAGCAGTAACCACTAATGAATAAATTGCCAAAAGTTTCATTTTTTGGAGCTTGCCTCTGATTAATAAATAAATTGTGATCAAAAGTCCAAGAATGTGGAATAAGCCGATCTGTATGGAAACCTCCGCAATTCTTAATTTTGCTGTATTTGTAATATTGGGAATTATAAATTTATAAAAAGGCGGAAAATGTTCATAAAATAAGTCTTTGGTAAGAAGGTATCCGTAAGTATATTTATGCTCAATCATTGCCGGAATAAGATAAAAACCGGCCATCCCCAATCCAGCCGCCATAGCAAAATACACAGCGGCTGTTTTTTTCAAATTTGCTTTGGTAAAAAACAGATAAAATACGCTGATTGCAAAAAAAACAAATCCGATTATATTATGAGACATTGAAAGAAGAGCAACGGAGACAGCTATTAAAATAAAATGCAGGTACGTGCTTTTATCCAAAAATTTGACAACGGCATAAAAAACAAGCGGAAGAATCATATACGCGTATAAACTGCCGAGGCTGCCGCGTACAAGCATTTCCACAAAACGGAAGGGAGCAAACTGATACATGACTGTAACAAGCAACGCCTTTTTTTCATCCTTAAAAAGGAATCGTGAAAACATAAGCATAAAAACCCCTGCAAGAATATAAGTAAAGGAAAAACTTACTTTTAGAACGTTTACAAGCGAAAGCCCTAAAGCAATCAAAGGAATTCCCGCAAGATAAGGCAGAGGATGGAAGAAATTGAATATTGGTGTACCGTAACCATAGTTGAATTGGCTGGCCCATCTTACCGGAAATTGTCCGGCTGTAAATTCTTTATAATAAGCAGCGAATCTGGCAAGATGCATAGCCCCATCACTTGTGTGCGGCAGATCGGCAGTTTTAAAAATATCAATAAGGGGCGGAAATGATATTAAAATAATAAAAAGATACAGCTTCCAGGATTTTTTTATAAACTCTGAGGCAAACATATTATTTAAATAAATACAGCTTAGATTTATATTATAGCAGAGAAATTGAAGCTCAAAGGATTTATATGATTAAATAGTGATTGGGTGCAAGAAAGATATATTTCCTGGTTTCTTATACAAAATATTTCAACTTTGCTATATAATACCAGATATGTTTACCGGGATAATAAATAACGCGGGAAAAATATCCGAGAAAACTGACAGCAGATTAACGATTATTGCAGATAAAAAACTTATAGGCAAATTGAATGAGGGAGCAAGTATTGCAGTAGATGGAATATGCCTTACAGTTGTTTCTTTTACAAAAGATAAATTTTCCATTGACTTTATACCTGAAACAGCAAAGAAAACCAGTATCAGATATTTTAAAAAGGGCGATGCGGTTAACCTGGAAATGCCGGCAACAAGCAGCACTTTTCTTGCAGGACACATTGTTCAGGGACATATTGATGCGGTAGGAAAAATTATAAATATCAAGAAAAATGGAAACAGCCGCATTTTCACTTTTTCTCTACCTGAAAATATAGAAAAGTATATTGTCAAAAAAGGATCAGTTGCCGTAAATGGTATCTCTCTTACTGTTATAGACGTAACAAAAAAGCATTTTACTGTGGGGATAATCCCTCACACCTGGAAAAAAACGATGTTAAGTACCGCCAAAATAGGAGATTATGTGAACATTGAAGCGGATGTTCTTGCAAAATACGTTGAAAAATTGCTAAGAAAAAAGGTGTAATGTATGTTGAAAAAACAGAAAGTGGATTTTGTCTCGGATGCAAAGTTTGTTAAGAATTTGAAGATTGCAATAATACGAACAGATTATTATGCAGAATTAATTGATAGTCTCCAGCTATACTGCACTGAAACTTTAATAAGTTTTGGCGTTCAAAAAAATCATATAACTGTTTTTTCCGCTCCCGGTTCCTGGGAAATTCCTCTTATTGCGCAAGAAGTAGCAAAATCAAAGAAATTTGACGCAATCATAACATTTGGTGTTATTGTAAAAGGAGAAACATATCATTTTGATCTGATCGCAAATGAATGTGCCCGCGCTCTTATGCAGATATCACTTAACTATAGTATTCCTGTAGCAATTGAAATATTAGCAGTTTATGACATAAAGCAGGCAAAGGAAAGAACCGGAAAAAATGATAAGAATAAAGGTATTGAAGGCGCTACTGCTGTTTTAAAAGCTTTATCGGTATTAAAGCAAATTTAAAATTTTATCTTACTGCTTTTTAACTATTATTTCCTCTGCCTGTTCATAGATTATTTCATTATTATTATCCAATAAATGGCCAGATTTTTTTCTTTTAGTTTCAAGATAGAATCGGTTATATTTATTGGGAGATGTAATAAGAGGGATACGTGAATTTACCACAACTTCATGTCTTATTAAATCTTCTATTTTTCTAGGATTGTTGGTCATGAGTTTCACGGATTTTATTCCTAAAGAAAAAAGCATATGAGCTGCTATGTTATATTCCCGTTCGTCACCGGAAAAACCCAAAAACTTATCCGCTTCTATAGTATCCAGTCCCTCATCTTGTAAAGCATATGCTTTTATTTTGTTGACAAAACCTATGCCTCTTCCCTCTTGTCTAAGATAAAGAATTATACCGCAAGACGCCTTGCCTATATATTTTAATGAGAGTTTCAGCTGTTCGTGACAATCACAGCGCAGAGAACCAATAGCATCTCCGGTCAAACATTGCGAATGAAGACGGGTGGGAACACTTGTTCCTCCTATTACGTTTCCTTTGATAAAGGCTGCATGTTCTTCCTTATCTTTATTATTGTAAAACGCAACAACTTGAAATTTTCCAAATCTTGAAGGCAAATCCGCAACCGCCGCAATTTTTACACACGTTCCGCTAAATTTATCCTGTAGGCAACAATGCTTTTCACTTTCTCTTATCAGCTTTTTTATTGCCGATCTTGATATCATAATTTTACATTATATATTATTTTAAACAAGACAAACCCATAACAATATTTAATAAGGAAATCACGTTCACAGAATTGAGTAAGAAAGGAATAATTTACTGCTTATTGAGCTTTTCAATAAGTGTTTTTAAATTGTTAATGGGGATAGCAAAGCCTACGTTCTGAGCTCCCTCTGTTGTGGCAAAGTTAATGCCTATTGCTTCACCAGAAAGATTAAGCAGAGGACCGCCGGAATCACCCGGATTTAATGAAGCATCAACTTGAATAAGATTATCTAAGGTTGCTTCAGAGGTACCCATTGGATCGCTTGCCGTGATTTGACGGTTTGTAGCAGAAATAATTCCTGTTGTCGCTGAGTTTTGGAGATTCCCTAAAATAGTACCTATAGCAATTACCTTTTGTCCCTGTTTTACCTGGTCAGAATTTCCAAGTTTAATGAAAGGCAGATTTGAAGCATTTATTGAAAGTATGGCAATATCGTCTTCTGGAAAACGTTTAATTTCTTGTATGGGATACATCTTTTTGCCTGAGGTCACTATGAAATACGATTTATCTGAATCATTAACAACATGGGCATTGGTTACAATCAAACCGTTATTTGAAACAATAAATCCACTCCCGATAAATTCAGGATTGTCCGCTGAGGGTAAATTCATATCATGATGGGAACTACGTGATAGTATAGAAATAACGGCAGGAGACGATTTTTCAATAATGCTTTGAACCGTTGACTCTTCAGAAAAAACATTATTATTAAATTCTTTTCCCAAATCCTTGCGGACAGAAATAGAAGATTGTAATTTGTTTGAAATAAGATCATCATACGTTTTTTCTATGCCAGCTCCTACAACTCCGCCAATAATACCTGCTAATACGGCCAAGAAAATATATTTTTTAAAAATTTCTTTTTTTGCCATAAAATATTTAAACAGTTATTTTTTTATAATTCTGTGATGAAGGCAACAATTTATTTAGAAATAAGAAGTATCCAAAAATCTATATCTGTCCTTTTGTTTTTCCTCAAGATCCACAATGATATTTCTTTTTTTATCATAAAAAATAAATCCGTCTTTTTGCAACTCTGAAAGCGCTCTGGAAACAGTTTCTCTTGCCGCTCCCGTGCTTTCAGCCAATTTTTCATGCGTAATTTTAACATCGACTTTTAGATATCTTTCATCCGTTGGTTGTCCCAACTGAATCAATACATACAAAATCCTGACTTTCAGCCTGCTGAATACCAATTCTTCTATTTTTTTCTCAAGTCTAAATATTCTTTCTGAAAGATCCGACAGAACATGAAATACAAAATCCGGGTAGTCATAAAGTACCTTAAGGAAATTTTCTCGAGTTATTTCATATAACTTTAATGTACTTCTTGGAAAAGGTTCAATAAACATACATTCATTGCTGGAAACTTCCGCTTTCAAAAAATCCAAATTACCTAAGATACTTCCTTCACCTATGATATCAAAAATAATTTTCTTCCCATCCTCCTCTATGCATGATAAAAAAGCTCTTCCATCAACTATTAAATATATTTTTCTTTGCTCCAGATGGAATTCTTTTGCATGATTTTTATCGGATGTAATAATAATAAACTTACCGTGTTTTTTAATGCTTTTCTTTAATTGATTATCCAAACTTTTTATGGGTACATGAGTTCCCAGCACTAAAAAAATTTTTTTTAGTCTTGAAATAAAACGTTTCAATAATTTGTCTCCTTTCGTAAGCGTTTTTGATTAAGGTTTATTACGGAAATCTTATAATTTTAATACTTAAATATTATCTTGTTTATATATAAATTGGGTGTAAAGGTTAAGTAATATTTAAGAAATAAAATATGCTAAAAACATTTCTTTTTATTCTAATAGGAATAGTTATAGGTGCCGGTATTTTATACGGCGTAGTTTTCGGTCTTAAAATAAAACTTCCCAGTAGCACAAGTACCGCTCCTTCCTCCCCCCCCCCGCTTCAAGCAACTCGCGTAAGTCCTACTGTATCTCCTACTCCTACTCCAGAAAGTTCCAAAGAAAATGTGGATAAGCTTAAAACTCAGCTCTATCAAGAAGGTATTACAATATCATCAAAAGTTAATTCAGTATATCCTGGAATAGGTTTTGTACTCAGTGATCCAACCGGCGTAAAACTTTTTACTCACTGGACAGGAAATTCTCCTATTGTGGGACAAACCATCGCACTCAAGGGAACTATAAAAAAAGTTTCGGAAAATATTGACAACCTGAAAAAAGAACAAGGTTATACTCAAACGCTGGATAACTTTTTGAAGGATCAAAGTATATATATAGAAGCAAGTTCACTTACCAACTCACCCCAAGTATCTCCTTCACAATAATTACTCACGTGACTTAAATTATTTCAAAAACAAAAAATAAAAAAAGTTCCTCTAAAAATCAATCCTTATCCTGTAGCATGTGATTTATATTACGGAATTCAAACAATTCATGGAGTTATAGTATCTACATCTTTAGGTATTGGAAAGGAGGTGAAAAAAATGAATAATTTACTTAAAAAAGCGGGTATGGTAGCTGCATCTGCCGCAATCATGGTAGGTTCCATGATTGGATTTGTAAAACCCGCAGGCGCGGCGAATGTGTCCGAACTTGGAGAGTTGATAGTACTTGATAATCTGTTTGTGAATGGAGGGGTTACGACTGATGGGAAAACATCCAGACTCGGAGAGTTAATAGTGCTGGATAATCTATTTGCAGATGGAGGAGTAAACGACGGGACACGAGTATCAAGACTCGGAGAGTTAATGGTATTGGATAATCTATTTGCAGATGGAGTAACTACGACTGATGGAAGGGTATCCAGACTCGGAGAGTTAATAGTGCTGGATAATCTATTTGCAGATGGAGGAGTAAACGACGGGACACGAGTATCAAGACTCGGAGAGTTAATGGTGCTGGATAGTTTGTTCAGATAATCTGATCCTTTTACAGGAAAGTCAAGTTCACCTCTTCCCGGAATACTACTAGGAGCGATAGCTAAATTATCGCTCCTAGTTTTGTTGAGAGTTTCTTTTTGAAACTTCAGATGAAGTAATTACAACAACGGAAAGTCCCTGTTTTTTTAATTCTTCTACCATTCCTTGTTCATGACCCGCACCAAACTGCAAGATTCCAATTTTTTTATTCTCCAAATTAAGCGCTTTTGCAAAATTTTCCGCTGTTTCCCTGTTTCTTCTGTCTATAACAATACTATTTATCTTTTCTTCATCTTGTTTCATTAGGTTGTTAATCTGTGTTTTATCTATCATGCTGCTATATGGATTATCCGAACGCGAAGGTCCGGCAGAAGCATTACTAGAAGAGGCTATTTGTATCTTGCCACCTTCAGCTAAGTCACTATATAGACTTTCTGTTTTCTTTAATAAGTCTCCTAGATCAGTATTACCCTTAGAAATAGCAATCGATTCTAGTGTCCTGAACGCACCGCCTAATGGATCGTAAGATATAAGCTTCTCAAGAAGATTCAACCAGTTATCTCCATTATTACCCAATGAAAGTGTGTTTGCCGTCCTTAAGGAAGAATTAGAGGAATTGGAAGTACTTTGACCGACGCGCGATAAGTTGTTCAGCTGATCCATTCTGTCCTGAAGATAGATATAGTCGCGAACCACTACTCTGCTTTCATCCTGTGTGTCTTTGTTTTCCGAACCGTAAAGGATAACATTATTGTTTCCCGTAGAATTTTCTATTTTCAGTTTGAGCGGAGCTCCCGCCAGCAGTATTTCCCTATCGGTTTTTGCGATTTGCTGATCAACACCTTTAAGTAAAGATTTCTCTACCGAAGGGCTTAGGCTTTGTTTATTGAAAGCTTTTTCAAGAAGTTCGCAGGAAGCCGCAAGATCGTTTCTTTTTTCCACCTTGCTTGCAATTAAAGCAATCTTGTCCACCGGCACTTCTCCAAAAAGCTCTCCTTCCATCATTACAAGTTCTATATTAAATTTCTGGTGCAGGTTCTCAAGAATTTTGAATATTTCTTCCTGATTTTTTTGTGCGGAATCATTTTTTGAATCATCTGAAGAGCTTCCTGGATTCAAATGATACTGAGGAATAAAAATCACTGTTCCCTTAGAATTTGGCACGTCATAATATTTAATACTTGTTACAGGAAGTCCTTTAAAACTTCTAATATCTTTTAAATCAAAGTTGCCGGCTAATTGCTTTGTGGGAATATTGGCAGAAAGGTTAGATAAACTATGTACAACATCTACTTTTACAATTCTTGAGGCAATATTTAATACAGTCAGAATAATAAATAAAACAATCAAAAGCGGATTTCTGTATTTTATGAATTGTTCTTTTGGTCTAATTTTATTGAATGAAAATATCATAAAACTTTATAAAACTCGCTGGAAGTACAATTTACATTTCTCTGTTATAAGCAACATGGTAAGAAAAATGTAAAATTTGTGTAATAAATACGTGAGAGCCACAGTATAACAAAAGAAAAATATTTGTCAAGCGAAAGTCTTACCAAATCGAAAATGGCAGTGAAGGGGTTATGTCTACCTAACCGAAAAAGAGAAGTGAAAGTGTCAGGAAAAAAGATGCTCTCTTTGTAAAACAAACGCGAACCACCATAATAGTTTCTGTCATGAAGGTTACTATGGATGATTCGCGTTTAATTAATGTTACACAATTAAGGAAGTTTTTAAAAGGCAGCCAAAAGGTGGTTG
>MFNJ01000019.1:184-8240 GCA_001782015.1 Candidatus Levybacteria bacterium RIFCSPHIGHO2_01_FULL_36_15 | reverse complement strand
TCAATCCAGGAATTTAAAAGTTGAGAGGATTTGGTCAATTAAAGAATCTGGAAATTCTTTTCGATCCCCGTTAAAAAATATTGAATAACTAGTATCTCTTACACCTTTTACTATTATTGTTATAATCGAATAACCTTCGGGCAATGGTCCGTTAGTATCACCCTTAACTTCGTAAAAAAACGCCTCATTGCCTCCTATAATAATAGGTTTATATTTAATATTGGAATTTGATGAAATACTTTTTTCAAAACTAATGTTTTTATATCTTACTCCGAACACTGAAGTATTAATTCTCAGTCCTATCACTTCGATATTATTCGAGTCAGATTTTTCTAAGCTACTTGTTTCTTCTATCCATTTAGAGGGATATTTAAATGAAAAAGTGTCGCCATTATATGTTTTCCAATTTGCGGTTGTGGTAGAACCAGTCGGTTCACGGTTTAGATCAGGCGTAGGAGAGACTTTGTTAGCTGTTTGTTTCTGTTGATTAACAGTTGTTCTTGAACCGATAAAATATAATCCTGCTAGGAATATGCTTGCCAGGAAGATTACTCCCAGTATTATTAAGAGCATATAGAATTTTTGGGTGTGGGGATGAATGCTTGAAGCTGCAGAATTTTCAACCGGATTCTCTGTTTTGGGTTGGTCTTTAGCAATGCTTTCTTTATCAGGATTATCCATTGTTTTTAGTATTGAGTATAAATATAGAATTGTCAAGTTGGCTTGACTATATTCTGATTTTCTGATAATATGAATTTATGAAAGCAGTTGGTATTATCAGAAACAGAGGTCAGTTAACTATTCCTGACTCCATCAGAAAAGTTGCAGATTGGATTACTCCCATGTCGGCAGTTTCAATTTCTATAATAAAACCTGATGAGATTGTTATTACTCCTCATCAAAAACAGATTGACTGGGATAAAATTTGGAAAAACATTAGAAAATCTAGAGCTGTTAAAGGTAAAGGTAATGTTAATACAGTAGAGTTTTTGAAGCAGGACCGCCGATCTCACTAATGAATACTTTAGTGATAGATACTTCCGTTTTCATCAAATGGCTCAACAAAAATAATGAGCAAAGCCTGGATAAGGCAGACAAGATTCTTCAGGAAGTTAAAGCTGGTCAATCAGAAATCCTTGTTCCCGAATTAATTAAATATGAAATCGGTAATGTTTTACTTAAAGGAAAAAAACTGATGCCCAATCAAGCATATATCTTGTTAGGAACAGCTTACTCATTACCGGTTACTTTTATAACTGAATCAGAGCAACAAGCAAAAAAGACTTATACATTAGCCCATAAACTAGATATTACTTACTACGATGCGACTTTTTTGACTCTTGCTAAACGATACAACGCAACACTAATTACGGAAAATATTAAAGATCAAAGAAAAATTCCGGATATTAAAGTACTCCCGCTGAAAGACTATTAATCAATGCCCCAATCGAATATTCTCAACAAATTGGAAAATAAATTCAAAAAGGAATATCTAGGAAGACCAAGCCCATTCAGTTGCAAATTAATATCTAAAACTAATCGAATTTAGGAAATTATTGATAATTGTCTTATATTCTAATCGAGTATTTTCACTGGGACTAATCCTAATAATCCAGATATCTTTTTTATTAATAATCCAATAATAATGGATATCAGATTCAAAAGTGTAAAAAAACGATAAGGATTTGTATCCATTAATAGTTAGTTCTTTGAAATTTTGATTGTCATATTCATGCCCATTTGACTGGTAGCCGCTAGGAAACGGCGTGGGGTGTAAAGAGTTATAAAATACTTGATCTGGATTCTCAGAAGTTTTTTTTGTAATCTCAATAACCATGCCGGAAGGAAGCGTTCCTGATCGAGGAGGTCCAAAATCAGGTGACTCTAAAACTATATGTTCGCTATCTGCAGTAAACGCTGGTGGAATTATTTTTTCCTTCCAGCCTGTTGGTATCTGATATGCAATTAAACTTTTCAAATCTGTTTTATCTTGATTCAAAAATTTAAAAGTGGAGAGGATTTGGTCAAGAATTTCCTGATAGTTTATGGTAATGTTTGATGTTAGTGTTCTACTGGGACGGACTAAATAAAACTCTAATATGAAAGGTCTTTTGGGTACTTGAATAAAATAGGAATCTCCATAATTGCCATGATTATTATTGGAAATTCTTTGTACCTTTGTAAATTCATTATTGTTAACAATCAATTTGGAAAGATTATAATCAGAAGATAATGGTATACCTTTTACTGCCTCATCAATATTTTTGATATTTTTAACTGATAAAAGAATTGAATAGGCATCTTTAGGGAAGGTAATTTCCGCACAATAAACTGAACCATTATTAACTAAATCAGTAAGATCGAAACCTATATAACTACAGTTATTATAAGTAAAATTATTTGGGTATTTGAATTCAAATCTAAATCCATCATCTCTATATATCTTCCAATTTGCAGTTTGATCAAAAGTAGGAGTCGGAGACTTTTGGACATTAGCCGATTTAGAAACCGATTGTTTCTGTTTATTAACGCTTATTCTTGATCCGATATAATATAATGCTGCCATAAATATGCTTGTCAGGAAGATGACTCCCAGGATTATCAAAAGTAAATAGAATTTTTTTGTATGGGGATGAAGGGTTGTGGTTTCAGGTTGTCCGATTGGATTATTTGTTTTGAGTTGATCTTGGACCGGATTTTTTTTGTCAGGATTATCCATTATGATTAGTATTACAGTAAAAAGAAAGGGTGTCAAGATAAAAAAACACGGTCATTGCATTCTAAATTTGACAAAACGCTTCATTCTCAGGCACGATAGTATATGTAATGACCTATCAGTTTTGTTGATGCTTTTCTTTTATCAAAGATGAAAATTGATGAAACGGAACTTTTTACGTTTGACAAAAAACTAAAAAACCTCGCAAAAAACATTTAAAACCCTCTGAAGAATATTATGTAAACCTGTATAATATATTGCGTTACTATGTCTAACAATATTCTCTCAAAACTTAATAAGGAACAAAAAGAAGCAGTTGTCAACTGTGAAGGACCAATGGTGATTCTGGCAGGAGCCGGATCGGGTAAAACGAGAGTTTTAGTTTATAAAGTTTTATATTTAATAACTGAGCAAAAAGTTCATCCGGGAAATATTTTATTAACTACTTTCACCAACAAAGCAGCCGGTGAAATGCTTGAAAGAATATTAGGTTTGCTTCAAAAAAACAGTTCTGGGGTTTCAAAAAGTAATATTCCAACAGTGGGAACATTTCATGCTCTTTGCGCTAAAATTTTAAGACGGGATGGGAAACATATAGGAATACCTCCCAACTTTCTTATCTTTGACACCCAAGATCAGCTGGATGTAGTAAAACAGGCACAAAATACTCTTGATATTTCCCCTAAACAAATAAGGCCAAGAGGCGTTTTGTCAACAATTTCCCAGGCAAAAAATGAAATGATAGAATCTTCTACCTACGCAAATTTTGCACGCGGATTTTTCCAGGAAGCAGTTGCGAAAATTTATCCTTTATACCAGAATCTTTTACGCGAAAACTACGCGCTTGATTTTGATGATCTGCTTCTTGAGACAATACGTCTTTTCAAAACCAATGAAAACGTTTTATCTTTTTATCAAAAAAGGTTCATCTATATATTGGTAGATGAATATCAGGACACCAACCGTGCTCAGTATGAAATAACAAAATTATTATCCGCAAAAAACAAAAACATCTGTATTGTTGGTGATTTTTCTCAAAGCATTTATAGTTTTAGAGGTGCGGACTTCAGAAATCTGCAAAAGTTTAAAAAAGATTTTAAAAACGCAAAAACTTATTCTCTTTCTCAAAATTACCGCTCTACCCAAAAAATACTGGATGCTGCATTTTCGGTAATATCAAATAACAGAACTCACCCGGTCTTGTCTTTATGGACACAAAATAAAGGCGGAGAAAATATAACAATATTTGAAGCAGAAACCGAACAGCAGGAAACTGAATTTATTATAGGAAAAGTACTTGAGGAAAAAATGAGAAACCCCCACCTGTTATATTCTGACTTTGCCGTACTTTACAGAATAAACGCACAATCAAGAGTACTTGAAGAGGTGCTGTTGCATCACAGTATTCCTTATGTACTTGTAGGGGGAGTAAGGTTTTATGAAAGAAAAGAAATTAAAGATGTTCTTGCTTTTCTTTCATATCTTTCAAATCCCAAAAATTCAGTTGCTTTGAAAAGAATTGAGAAAATAGGCAAAAGAAGAAAAGTTATGTTTTTGGATTATGTTCAAGAATTTACAAGCCAAAATCTGGCTGAAACAAAATCTACTCTGGAAATTATGGACGAGGTAATAAGTAAGATTTCGTACCTTTCCTTATATGACGAAAATATTCCTGAAGAAAAGTCGCGACTGGAAAACATTAAAGAACTAAGATCCGTTGCTGTTGAATTTTCCAATCTTACCCAGTTTTTAGAAAACGTGGCTTTAGTTGAACAGGAATACCCTCCAGCTTCACTAAGAGCAAGTATGCCGGATAAAAATATAAAAGGAGAAAAGCCTAACGCGATTATTCTTATGACTTTGCATGCGGCAAAAGGTCTTGAATTCAAAACAGTCTTTATGGTAGGAATGGAGGAAGGAATGTTTCCTCACAGTCAGGCTCTTCTGGACACAAGTGAGATTGAGGAAGAAAGAAGATTATGTTATGTTGGAATAACGCGGGCAAAAGAAAAATTATTCTTAACACGTTCAAAAAGAAGATTATTTTTTGGCCAAAGAGCAACAAATATGATCAGCCGCTTTATTTTAGAACTGCCAAAAGAAGTTTTAGAAGAAAATTTTATAGAGTGTGAACCTTATGAACCTGAATTTTTATGAGAACAAATAACTTTATAGATATAATTGAAATAGACAAAGAAAGTTACAATAAGGTGGTACATCATCCGCTGCAGTCTTATGAATGGGGACAGTTCAGAAAAAAAACGGGAGTAAAAGTTGTAAGATGCGGATTTGTTAAAAACGGGAAAATAGTTTCCGGATTTACGCTTACTATTCATAAAATTCCCTACACCAATCTTCATATCGGATATCTGCCAAAAGGAGCAATGCCCACAAAAGAGATACTAGAAAAACTTGCAAGTATCGGAAAATCTGAAAACTGTATTTTTATTCAATTGGAACCAAACGTACAGAATACTCAAAATTATAAATTGCAAATTGAAAATTCGAACCTTAAGCCTTCTTTTCATCCCCTTTTTACAAAATATACTTTTGTTCTTGATCTTCAGCCTTCAGAAGAAGAATTGTTAAAAAATATGCACCCAAAAACCCGTTACAACATTAAAGTCGCAAAAAAACACGGAGTGTGGGTGGAAGAAGACAGTTCAAAAGAGGGGTTTGAAAATTATATTAATCTTATGCTTGAAACAACAAACCGGCAGAAATTTTATGCTCATACCAGAAATTATCACAAGAATCTGTGGGAAAGTCTTAGTAAGGCTTTTTATACAAATAATCTTACATATCATTTGTTTAACGCAAAATATAAAAAAGACAACAAAATTTATACCTTAACTTCCTGGGTACTTTTTGTTTTTCATAATACACTTTATTACCCTTATGGGGCATCAGGCAATTTATTTCGTGAAACAATGGCATCCAACCTTATTGCCTGGGAAGCAATTTTATTTGGTAAAAAACTTAATCTAAAAAATTTTGATATGTGGGGAGCATTAGGACCAAATCCGGATAAAAATGATCCATGGTACGGATTCCATAGATTTAAAGAAGGGTATGGCGGAAAACTGGTTGAATTTGTGGGAAGTTATGATTTGGTTATAAATCCCCTGCTCTACCAGTTCTATAAAGCAGTAGATAAACTACGATGGTTTTTTCTTAGACTTAACAAGTAAGATTTTATCCTATTTTATAAAGATAAAGCTCATTTTTTTTATCTTGATCAACAAGAGGCAAGTTTATTTTATATCTATAACTTATAAATCTTGTTCCGGGTTTTAGTTCTTTTTTAAGCTTTGGCATAAGCCTTTCAAGGGCTCTTGGTACAAGATAGGCAAAAACAGTTGTTGCCTGTCTCAGATCCTGATCAAAGAAATTGCTTTTTACGATTTTTACTTTATTCCCAACTCCAAAAATCTTCACCATTATTTTAGAAATGAAAACTCGCACCGGATCTATTTCAATTCCAACCGCTTTTGCACCAAAATCACGTGCCGCCGTAATCACAAACATTCCGTCTCCCGATCCCAATTCATACACAAAATCTGATGGTTTTATCTTGGCAAGCCTTCCTGCTGCTTTTGCGGTTTTTCTGTTTGTTCTCCACCAGGGCGACCATGGACTATCAGGCGGCCAAACCATAGAGAGAATAATTAGAAGCATAACAGTTATAAAAATGAGCAAATAGTTAAAAACTTCGATCATGATTATTAATTATACAGTATAATTTTCATGCTATAATTACTGAATGCCAATGGTCAATCTTAAAAGAGTTCTAGAGAGAATTAATTACTGCACTATATGCGCAGAGAAATTTAAAAACAAAAAAGATAGTCCAATCATTTGCTCCAAATGCGGCTATCACCATTATCTTAGTCCCAAACCCACAAACGCAGCAATATTGCAAAATAAAAAAAGAGAAATTTTGTTTGTCAGGAGAAAATATCCTCCCAAAAAAAACTTTTGGGATTTGCCTGGAGGATTTTTAAATATAAATGAAACCATTGAGGAATCTATGACACGAGAGCTGGAGGAAGAGCTTGGGGTAAGAATTGAGAATATTAAATATTTCATATCCACTTACGATTCATATCTTTATAAAAATGTCTTGCTTGCAACTATTTGCTCTATATATCAGGGAGAAGTTGTTGGTAAAGATTTTATTCCAAATGATGATGTATTATCAGTAAAATTTTTCCCAAAATCAAAAATACCCTACTTAAAAATAGCATTCCCCAGTTTAGTTGAGGTTCTTAAAAAATTCGTCATGACTGGCTGAAACTTTCTCTCCATTCCCATTTAAAATCATATTAACGCTATTTTTTATCCTATTAAGTTTTTCTTCTTTGATAATAAAATTTCCGTTAAAGTTAAACTTTTCTTTATTAAGAAGCTGGTCGCAGAAAATTATATTATTTTCTATGAATAATTGTTTTTCCTGCTCTGAAAGTTCATTTAAAATGGTAATAGGATACATTTTAGGGTTGCCCACTAAATCTTGAAGACTTGCCCCTTGAGGATAATTCCAGGCAATAATATCCATGTTTTTACATTTGGAATAAGTTATTGCTTCTTCTGTTAATTTAGTATTTGTGACAAGCCAGATTTCGCTTATATTATTTTTTTCCTTAAGATCAAGAAATCTTGCGTAAGTGTAAAGAGCAACATGTATATCGGTTTTTACACCCTGCTGGTTATGGAATTTTGCTTCAACTATTCCTTTTTTCCCGTCTTTTTCAAGAAAGATATCAACCTCATGATTAACACATTCTCCTTCCAGGATCAAATCAACTTGGGTCTTGTAACCCATATTTTGAAACACCCTTTCCATAAAACGCTCAAAAGGAAAACCCGTCGGACCAAGCTGAAAAATTGCTTGTTTGAGATTAAATTTCACAGAAGCATTTCTGTCCTTGTCTTTTAAATATTCCAGTATATGAGAAAAAATCTCGTTAGTCTTTATATCCTGATGAAGATTTTTTTTTATGTGCTCCACAGCACGCGGCCATAACGCCTCAGGTACTCCAACTCTTTGCATGGAGGCTAAAACTTTATCTTGAGAGAATAATTCCTTTTCCCCCGACTGCTTGATGACATAAATTTGATCCATGTTTTGGCTTTAATATTATTGCAAGTTCTGCAGAAAAAATAAATAGGAAATTTTTTGTGCTTTATAACACTTTCTTTAACTCTTAATCAGAGATGCATTAGTAAAAAAATTCTGAGGGATTGGTCATTTTTTACTGGTTTTTCTAGTACGTTCTTCAATTCTGCCTTTCACCTTTCCTCCTTTTTCTTTTACATCCTCGCCCATCTTTTGCATCA
>MFNJ01000019.1:0-147 GCA_001782015.1 Candidatus Levybacteria bacterium RIFCSPHIGHO2_01_FULL_36_15 | reverse complement strand
TTTCACTTTCTCTCTTGTTTTTTTGTTAGAAAGCGCAGTTACTGCAGCGGCACCAATTACTGCCCCTGCTGCAGCACCAACCATCCCTGCAGTTTTAGAAGATATCCCCTTTTTCTTTTTTTCATCATTCTCATTCTTTTTCATTTT
>MFNJ01000018.1 GCA_001782015.1 Candidatus Levybacteria bacterium RIFCSPHIGHO2_01_FULL_36_15 | reverse complement strand
ACGTGTCATTCTGAGGCTGAAAGCCGAAGAATCTCATCAATTTTGAGATCCTTCGCTACGCTCAGGATGACAACCTGCTGGTAAATACTGAATTCATACGAACATATCCATATTACTTTTCCTTTCCAGTTTCTTACAGGAATTTTGTTCTAATCTTAATCCCAATCATTAGTGTTTATCTGTTATAAGTTTTCTCCATTAAGAGAATTACCAAACAACATGCATTATAACAGACAACTATTATGGTAAAAGTTTCTATTGTCATTCCCACCTATAACGAAGAAGGTAATATACGATTGCTTGCTAAACGAATTAATGATGCTTTGTCTTCTAAAGATATAGAATATGAATTAATATTTGTTGATGATCACTCAACAGATGCTACTTATAAAGAAATTCAGGAAATAACAAAAAAATATCGTGCTTATCTTTATCTGAAAAAGGGGAAAGCCCATTCACTTTTAGAAGGATTCTCTTATGCCACTTATCCTTATGTTTGTATGATTGACGCTGATCTTCAGTATCCTCCCGAATCAATTCCGGATATGCTTAAGAAAATAGAGAACAATAAGGTAGATATTATAGTTGCCAGACGCCGTGAGTATAATACTTCCTTCACAAGAAGAATCGTGAGTCATACATTTCAGTGGTTTTTTGGTCAAGTTCTTCATAATTTAAGTTTCGATGTTCAGTCCGGTTTAAAAGTTTTCAGAAGAGAAATTATAAAACGCATCAGTTTAAATCCCACTCCATGGACATTTGATCTGGAATTTTTAGTAAAGGCACGCAATGCCGGTTACAAAATAGAGTCGTATGACATATATTTTGATAACCGATATTGCGGCAAATCAAAAGTTTCCTTACTTCAAGCATCGCTTGAAATAGGTATTGGTGCTTTAAAAGTTAAACTTGAGGATTTGGAAATTGTCCCTTTTCCTCCTGAAACCATAGAGAAAGAAGGGGCAGGTTTTCACTACAAGGGGAACAAATTTGTTAACTATAATTATCTGAATTTTGGGGAGAGTGCATTTTTCAGATTGACGTTGCAGCAAATTTTCCTAATATTGACTCTTATAGTCGTATTTTTTTCCATATTTTTGCTAAACTGGAAGTTTGCCCTGGTAACTGCTTTTGCCGTCATAACTTTTTTATATTTTTCAGACATTATTTTTAATTTGTTTTTGATTTATCAAAGCCTTTCCAAGAAGGTAGAAATTGAAGTTGTTGACCGTGATGTTCAGGAAAGAGAGGATCAATATTGGCCAAAATATACTATTTTTTGTCCTCTTTATAAAGAGTGGGAAGTTTTACCTCAATTTATTACAGCAATTAGCCGTCTGGAGTACCCGAAAAACAAACTACAGGTTTTGCTATTATTGGAAGAAGATGACAAAAAAACGATACAAAAAATTCAGGCATATAATCTTCCTTTTTATTTTGAAGTCATTATAGTTCCTAATTCAAAACCCAAGACTAAACCAAAAGCTCTAAATTACGGACTAAGATTTGCTAAAGGAAAATATTCAGTAATCTATGATGCAGAAGACTTTCCTGATCCAAAACAGCTGAAAAAGGCAGTAATGGCTTATGAGAAAGTAGAGCCTAATGTAGTATGCCTTCAAGCCAGGCTTAACTTTTATAATCCTTATCAGAATATTTTGACAAGGGTTTTTACCGCTGAATATTCGTTGTGGTTTGATCTGGTTCTCACGGGACTTCAATCTATTAAGGCACCAATCCCATTGGGTGGCACCTCAAATCATTTTAGAACCTTCGATTTATACAGATTGAAAGGATGGGATGCCTTTAATGTTACCGAAGATTGTGATTTGGGAATGAGGTTGGCAAAACAGGGTTATTTAACGGCTCTTCTAGATTCTGAGACTCTTGAAGAAGCAAACAGTGATCTTTCGAATTGGTTTTCGCAAAGAAGTAGATGGATTAAAGGATATATACAAACTTATTTTGTTCACATGAGAAATCCATTGGCTTTTATGAGCAATTGGCGCAAACCTAATTTCATACCATTCCAGCTGGTTATAGGCGGGAAAATATTTTCTTTATTTGTTAATCCAATTATGTGGCTAATTACCTTTATTTATTTTATTTTTAGAGCAGAATACGGACAACTTATTGAATCCTTTTTTCCTGCCCCAATTTTTTATCTAGGTGTTGTTTCGATGGTTTTCGGTAATTTTCTTTATTTATATTACTATATGTTGGGATGTGCTAAGCATGGATATCATGATATTACAAAATACGTATTTTTAGTGCCCTTTTACTGGTTAGGGATGAGTTTTGCCGCGTGGGTAGCAATATACGGGATTATTGTAAAACCTTACTACTGGTCAAAAACCGTTCACGGGTTACACCTTAATCATAATAATGTTGTAAAACAGGCAGAGGTTTATTTGGGTGAGGAATTGGTTAATGGTTCTTTCCGTCCGGTACTGTTTGATAAAGAGATGTTAAAAAGCAAAGTGATTGCCTTATAACAAAACCAAGCATGACACAAATAGACTTCAATAAAAGTAAATTTCCCGTTCTTGGTACGGTTGCCTCCACTGTTTTGGTTAAGTTTGAATCTTTGGACATGCCCAACGGCAAAAATGAAACAAAATATCGTCTTCGTCAACGGATTAATGCCCATGATATCCTTCTAGAAAGAATAAATGGCTACTTTAACAGATTGCCAATAATAAAATTAATTGTAGGCCTATCCTGTATTTTTGCTTTAGCAGCTACTATATATTTTGGAATGCATAACTATATAGTGGCCTATGGAGACGCAGAATCGCATTTAAATATCGCAAAAAGAACTATTCAAAGCATAACCCCGGGTATGGCTCAAATTGGCGGAGTGTGGCTTCCTCTTCCCCACATACTTATGATTCCTTTTGTGTATTTTGATACATTGTGGCGTACCGGGCTTGCCGGTTCAATAGTCTCGGGTATATTTTTTGTAATTACATCTGTCTTTCTGTTTAAACTTGTTTTCAGAGTAACCGGGAGTAAGATCGCTTCCTTTTGCGCCTCTTTGATATTTCTTCTTAACCCAAATGTATTGTACATGCAGTCTACTCCCATGACAGAAGTGGTACTGATGGGATTTTTTCTTTTGTCCACGTATTATTTTTATTTATTTTTGAGAAACGATACAGATTTTGTAGCTCTTGTTCTTGCCGCGTTTTTCGGGTTTCTTGCAACTCTTAGCCGATATGACGGATGGCTTTTAGTAGTAATTGAAGGAATTGTGATTATTTTGTTTTATATCAAAAACTCCCGTTTAAAAAAGTTGTTGGAAGGGAGATTGATTCTTTTTTCAACATTGGCGTTTTTGGGGATTTTTCTATGGCTTTTATGGGATTTACTTATTCTGGGTGATCCGTTTTACTTCACAAATAGCCAGTTTTCAGCAAGAACGCAACAGGAAAATTGGCTTGCCAAAGGAGAACTTCCGGCATACAGAAATATTTATCTTTCTTTTTTATATTATTTTATTACTTCTCTAAGTAACGCGGGAATTATTATATTTTCCGTTTTTATTATAAGTTTTTTGTATTATTTTATTAAAGAAAGGAGCAAAAGTAATCTTTTTCTTGCTCTTGTGCTATTTGCCCCATTTCTATTTTATGTAATTACTCTTTACGTTGGTCAATCTGTTATCTTTATTCCCGAGCTTACCCCAAAGAATTTTGAATGGAATTTGTTCAATGTCAGATATGGAATAATGATGGTACCGGTGGTTTCATTTTTCTTTGCTTATTTAATCTCAAAAGCAAGTTATGGACTCAGAGTAATATTAATATTATTAATATTTTTGCAATTTGCCTTATATTTAACAGGATTTTCAAACATTATTACGTTGCAGGATGGGATACAGGGACTATCCGCGGCAAAAAAACCTGATGCGGAAATCTGGATGGCTAAAAACTATGACGGTGGATTGGTTTTACTTGATGATTATGCCAGGACCCTGAGTATTATAAGAAGCGATCTTCCGATGCAGAGTGTTATCTATATCGGTAATAAGCCTTACTGGAATGATTCCTTAAAAGAGCCGGAAAAATATGCCAGATGGATAGTTGTGCAAAAAGATGACGCCGTATGGAATAATATTTATGAAAACCCGGTTATACAAGCAAGATTATATAAATATTTTCAAAAAGCATACACTTCCCCTGAAATATTAATATTTAAAAACCCCAATAAATACTAGTTAGGAAGTTACAAACATAAGCAATAATATGACAAAAGATACAACAAAGGAAGACAGAGAAATATTGTTAATATAACCATAAATCAAATTTCCCTTTTTTAATATTTTATAGTCCGTCACATATATGATTTCGCAACCTCTGTCTGATCTGGTAATACTTGTTTGCCGCGTTCCAATTTCTTCCCCGTCTTTTGATCTTATTGTGTAGTCCACTAGATACCCTTTAGCATATACCTGGTCACCTATGTTCGTATCGTTTATGAGTCTATAAATTTCATCAGTTGCGGCAAGCAGGTGATTATTTGAAAGCTCGTCAAAATGAAACTGTGGATATGAACTTCCTTGCGGAAATTGAACATAGCAGGTGAATTCTCCATGAGTGAATTTCATTTTACGGTAGATATCTGAATTTAAGTTATCTCCCCATACAAGACAAATATCCTTGGTGTTGTATGGGTCTTTTTGGTGGTGAATATCTAGAATGTTTTGGCTGTTGTAATCTGATACCACAAGCCCGTAAATTTCGTAGGTGTATTTAGGCGTAAGTTCATAAATATACTTACTTTTTGCAACAAAGAACCGTTCCATGGATAAGTCTTCCTGTAAAGGCTGTTTTTTAAGATCTGAAAGAATCTGGTTTGATTGCGGGAGGTTATTTTTTTCAAAGAATGAAAAAATAAATAATATCAAACTTGCCGCTAAAATAATTTTTACAATTTTTTTGGTCATAAAAATAAATCCCTTTATTCAATCTCTCAGCCTTCATTTTTTGCAAATTGCCCGGTCTCTTTTGACTTATTGAACATGATATTAAATAACCATAGGGATAAGAGAAGATAGATAATGTTCTGGATGAATGCTATTCCCATGTATTCCCATTTTACCGAGGGGTCGGCAAGACTTGCTCTTGCGGCCTCAAATACATAAGTGGGGGGAAGCATGTAGGCAATTGCTTGAAAGAACGGCGGAAGTATTTTTACAGGAAAAAGTGACGCGGTAAGAGGTTGGAAAATAAAGACCAATCCCCATGCAAGAGATTGAATTCTTGTACCAAATCTGAATATTGTTCCAACAATAATTATGCCAACAGACCATCCAAAAAAAGTAAGATTTATAAAAAATAGTATTAGATTTATTAAGCCTACCGATAAAATATTGAATTTAAATAGAAGCGACGCAATTACCGAGATTACAGAAAATATAACAATTGTTTTTATAATTCCTGAGAGCATTTGGGCAATAAAATATTCTTTAATTGTAAGTGGGGTTATGAACATATTGCTTAAGTTCCTTGACCAGATATTCCAGAGAACTGCCACGGATATGGAATATTGGACAATTCGTATAATTTCCCATAAAAGCAGGCCAAGTATCAAGTAATTTGCGCTACTTAAATGACTGGTGCCAGATAAGAAAAGAGAGAAAAAACCAAACACAACTATAGTTTGAACGGAAAAATACGGAAGGTCCACAATTACCTCAAGTGATCTTCTGGTTATAAATAATTCCTGCAATATTATTGCTCTTATTCTACTAAATGACATATTTATCCCCTCTTGCTATTTGTAAAAATACGTCTTCAAGCGTAGGTTTTTTTACTTCTATATCAGTAATCCAGACGCCTTTTTTGCTAATTCCAAAAATTATTTTAGGTATTAACTTTTCTTCCGTATCAATAGTTACGGAATAATTATTCTCTAAACCATACTTAAACCCGTTTTCTTTTAAAAATTCTTCCACAAAATGTTTATTTACCTGGTCAAACGTAAGAGAAAGTTTTGCCATCGGTATCCTTTTTGTAAGTTCCACCGGAGTATCCTGAGCTACTATTTTTCCATGATCCAGAAAAATGACCTCATCGCAAATTCTTGTTACCTCTTCCATATCATGGCTTGTGTATAAAATTGAAATTCCTTTAGACTTTCTGAGCTTTTCAATAAGAGAAAGTGTTTTATCAGCAATGTCCGGATCCAAAGATGCGGTAGGCTCGTCCATCAGAATAAGCTCAGGATCATTAATAAGAGATTTTATCAGGTTTACCCTTGTTTTTTGTCCCGCTGATAAGTCCCAGAATCGTTGGTTAAGAAGGTCGGTAATTTCAAAATACTCTATGAGTTCTTTAATTTTCTTTTCGTGATTTTTTAGACTGTAAAGTCCGGAAAATACCAGAAGGTTTTCCCACACTGAAATTCTTCCCTGAAGTTCATTAAATGAAGAGGTAAAGTTGATTCTTTGAAGGCAATGTTCTCTGTTCTTGAAAAAATCCTTTCCGAAATATTTTATTGCTCCGCCGGTTGCCGTAGTTATTCCAACAAGTATTTGTATGGTTGTAGTTTTTCCTGCTCCGTTTGGGCCCAGAAGCCCTATGATTTTTCCTTTTGGGACAACAAATGAAATTCCGTCAACGGCACGAAAATGTCCGTAATTTTTAACAAGTTTCTCAACCTCCAAAATAGTATCATTCATATAGATAAATTATATCAATTATAAAAACAGATTGGAAAGATGAAAAAAATGAAATATAATAAGTGCATGGATTTTAAAGTTTCTATTGCACGTGGTGATGAGTACAAATCTACTTTTACCGCGTTGAAGCTTATAGAAGATGATATTGTTTCAAAACTTGAAAAAATGAAACCTCAGGAAATCTTCCTTAAACCTAATTGGATAAAATTCAGGCCGGATTGGCTTTCTATTACAAAATTGGATACAATCCGTGCCATAGTTGATTTTTTTATAAAACTTGGAGAATTTGAATTTATTGTGGCAGATGCCACTCCTACTGTTTTTGGCTGGAACGGAAAAAGCTTTTTAAAACAAGCAAATTACAAAATTCTTGAAAAGGAATATGACAATCTGGCAGTACTGGATCTTAATGATTATCCTGCGCGTGAAAAATTCATGGCAAAAACTATAGACGGGGATAAGCCTGTTGCTTATTATGATCCTGTGCTTGACGCGGAGTTCCTGGTCTCAATCGCAAAAATAAAAACACATGACACTTTTGCTAATACCCTGTCGCTTAAAAATGTGGCCATAGGGTGTGCTTACTGGAAGGATAAAATAAAATTTCATGCAATAACTAAGGTGGGTAACGTACGGGAGAATGAACCGGATAAAAGAATCTGGTTTATGAAAGTGTTGCCAATAATCAACTACAATTTTTACAAAGGTTCAAAAACAGTATATCCTGATTTGGCCGTAATTGATGGTGTACATGCAATGGAAGGAAATGGTCCGGTAGAAGGAACTCCTGTTGATCTTGGAATAAGTCTTGCAAGTTGTGACGGCTTATCAGCTGATATTGCGGCCACAAAAATAATGGGATTTGAGCTTTCGGAAATTCCGTATCTTGATATTCTTAAAGATGAGATGAATCCCAGAATTGAAGTAATTGGAGAAGATATAGACCAGTTTAAATATAAATTTAAGCCGCATTCTGAATACCAGTTTCACAAAACCACAAAAGAGGCTGTATTGAAAGTTATAAGCGAATAAAGTTCATACCTGCTTTTTTTGATTTTGCCATTTGAATTGTATACAATAGTTCACTATGTCTGGCAGAGAAAGAATATGTCGATATTTGTACAAATATTTGGGGGACAGGAGAATTCGTACTACTTGTAGATATTATTTTTATGAAGAAAATGCTTTGAAAAAAGAGCCTTCAGGAGTTATTCAC
>MFNJ01000017.1 GCA_001782015.1 Candidatus Levybacteria bacterium RIFCSPHIGHO2_01_FULL_36_15 | reverse complement strand
TACCGGACGATACAGGGCTTGTTGCAGTATTAGATGTTGGAGCAGGAGTAAGTTTTGCTTGTCCTGTACCAGAACGGTTCGGGGCTTGCCCGCCGAAGTCTTGACGGAGGCGGGAGTTTGAAATATACCAGTATCCGCCAATACTAAGAGCCAAAACCATTACCACGAAGATAAACACAAGGATCAAGTTATTTTTCTTCGGTTTCTTTGGCATTTCAGAAACCGGAGCAGGAGTTTGAGATACAGGTTCGGTTTTACTGTCATTAATTTCTTCCATTAATAATAGAATATAAGATAGACACAGAAAAGTCAAAAATTAAAAGAGATTATTTATTTTTAGAAGATTTTTTGAATTCTTTAGCAAGCTTTGCGTCAAATGTTTTGAATTGCTCTGTTTTATTTTTCTTTGCAAAGGAGAGATTATAACAATCTTCAAGGCTTAGATTGGAGTTGCTGAATATGTCAAGACACGTAATAAATATTTTCTTATCATTGATTTGGATAAAGTCCATTGAGAGCAGATTTTTCAGAATTTCAATAATTTCTGTTTTGTCTTTTTCATAGTAAGACTTGAAAACCCAGTAAATTTCAAAGATGACAATAATTGAAGTTGTTAGCTTGATTGTTCCTGCTGCGCCTTGAAGAAAGAGATTTTTTGCTTCAAGATGTTGATCGTAATTGTCTTTGAGCAGGAATCTTAAGAAATAATTTGTATCTACAAAAATCATTTTTTCTGAGTTTTAAAGTACTTATTTTTTGCCTGTTCTATTATTTCATCTATGTTTTCGACTCTAAATCTTTCTGGTACAGAAACCGATCCTGCCAGCTCCTCCACTATCCTTTGGGCGGAAGTAATGATAAGTCTTCCATTCTCCTCGGAAATTATTACTTTTTCTCCCTCCCGTAGACCCGCTTTTTTAAACTGCTCAGAGGGAAGAGTGAGCTGTTTTTTACTGGTAATTGTGGCAATTGTGCTCATAACAAGTAGATTTTATCATCGCAAGGAAATTTTGTCAATACAAGGAAGGATTAAAAATGCCTTGTTCTAATTAGGCTTCTGTGGTATTTCAGAAACCGGAACAGGATTTTGAGGCACGGGTTCGATTTTGTTATCTTTAATTTCTTCCATTAACTACAATCTATAAGAAATTAAAATTAAAGTCAAAATAAGTATTTGTCATTCTGAACGAAGTGAAGAATCTTGTGTAGACCCTCGAAGCTCTAAAACTAATAGGATCCTTCGACTTTTAGCTTCAGGATGACATGAGTATATTAAAGCGTTATATTTAAGTCTTTCCATTCAGGATTCTTGGATTCTATAAGTACTGTTTTCTTTTTCCTTAACCAACCTTTAATTTTCTTCTCTGCAGATATTGCATCTTCTACATTGACAAATTCCTCAAAATAAACCAATTTGGTTAAATTATATTTCTTCGTGAAACCTTCAATTAGTTTGTTCTTGTGTTCAAAAACTCTTCTTTGTAGATTGTTTGTCATTCCTGTATAAAGTACTCTGTTTGTTTTGTTTGTTAAAATGTAGACAAAATATTGTCTCATATACTAATATTAACAAAACTACAATTGTTGGTACAGATAAAAATCTAGATTCTTCGTCTGCCTTCGGCGGACTCAGAATGACATTTATTAACAGATGGATTGATTTGTTATAATATTACAAGTCTATGGAACAGAAGAAAAAAGTATTTATTATTATTGACGGAAACGCAATTATACATAGGGCTTATCACGCGCTTCCTCCTTTAACCACAAAAGAAGGTGTCCCAACCGGTGCGGTTTACGGATTTTTTTCTATGCTTTTAAAAATTATTCAGGATCAGAAACCGGATTGTTTGGCTGTTACTTTTGACAGGCCGAAACCTACATTTAGAAAAGCATTGTTTGTTGGCTATCAGGCTCACAGGCCGAAAATGGATGATGATTTATCCGGGCAGATTCAGGTCGTGCACGAAATTTTGCACGATGCGAGTATGCCAATATATGAGGTTGATGGGTTTGAGGCTGATGATGTTATTGGTACGATAGCACAAAAAGTTCAAAGTTCAAAGTTCAAAGTTCAAAGTTCGGAGATAATTATCGTCAGTGGTGATAAAGACATGTTGCAACTTGTGAATTCTCATGTAAAAATACTTGCGCCCGTTATTGGAATCACCAAAATGGTTTTATATGATGAAGAAAAAGTTAAAGAAAAATTAGGCGTGGAACCTTCTCAGGTGCCAGACTACAAGGCAATAGTTGGTGATCCGTCGGATAACTATTTGGGAATAAACGGAATTGGTCCTAAAACCGCAATCTCTTTGATAGAAAAATACGGCGGGGTAGAGCAAATTTACCAAAATATCGGAAAAATAGAAAAAGAAAATCCCAAACTTGCTTTAAAGCTTGCTGAAAATCAGGAAACGGCCATATTGGGTATTAAACTTGCGACCATAGTTTGCGATGTTCCTTTAAGTTTCTCTTTTTCGGAATGTTCATGTGCAAAAATAAGCCGCAAAAACCTGAAAAAGGCTTTCGAAAAGTATTCAATAAAAAGTTTAATAAAACGGGCGGATGAAATTCTGCCAGAAGGTTTGGATGAGGAAAAACAGCTGGGGTTATTATAAGTAAAATATTATTTTTTTATTGGCCAAAGAGGATTTTTTCGAACTACACATTGATTTTGTGCCATTGGTCTTTCAGCAGTGCTTCTATGAGAATCTCCGCCAATGGGTTCATCTCTTAATCTTGCTTGAAGAGCTTCATCCGGAAGACCAAAATTTCTCACAGCGCGGGTAATTCCGTGTACTCGTTCTCTTAATCTTTCTCCTAAGCTCATAGATTTATTATTTTTTATAATAGTTTACCGATTGGTAAAAGTCAATAATAGAGATATAATTAGCTCTATGAAGATAGCTTTAGTGCACGATTACATAAAGGAGTACGGCGGTGCGGAGAAAGTATTAGAAACTTTGCATGAAATTTTTCCCAAGGCTCCTGTTTTTACTTCCGTTTATCTTCCCCAATTTCTGGGTCCACATAAAGAAAGATTTGAGAATTGGGATATTCGAACATCTTGGTTGCAAAACATTCCTTTTAAAGAAAAATTAATAAGCCCATTTAGGATAATTTCTCCTTTTGTCTTTAAATCTTTTGATCTTTCCGGTTTTGATTTGGTAATTGTTTCCCAAACCGGCGCGTACTTTCCTAATTGTATACGATGTCATCCTGAAGGAGCAGAGCGACTGAAGGATCCCCAACAAGACAGAAAAACGGTTGGGATTCTTCGTTCGCCTTTGGTGACTCAGAATGACAAAAGAAGGAGACAAATACATATTACTTACTGCCATACGCCACCTCGTTATTTATACGGCTACAAAACAGCAAGGCAGTGGAAAAACAATATGGTCTTACGAATACTTGGGGAAGTTGCCAACCATTTTTTAAGAATAGTTGACTTTAACGCCAGCCGGAATGTGGATTATTTTATTGCAAACTCGCAAGAAGTTGCCTCGCGTATTAAAAAGTTTTATCGTCGCAAGAGCATGGTGATATATCCGCCAGTTAATAATTCAAAATTCAAAATTCAAAATTCAAAATCACAATTCAAAACTCAAAAGTTTCAATATTACCTTACAGGGGGACGTTTGGCAAGGGCAAAGGGAACGGATATTATTATAGATGCGTTTGTTAAACTCGATAAACCTCTTAAAGTGTTTGGTAAAGGATTTGCGGGGTTTGAACAGGAATTAAAAGTTCAAAGTTCAAAGTTCAAAGTTAACAATATAGAATTTTTGGGGGAGGTTAGCGATGAGGAGAAATTTGAATTAATGAGAAACGCAAAGGCTTATATTTTTGCATCCTTTGATGAAGATTTTGGAATTACTCCTGTTGAGGCGATGAGTGTGGGGACACCTGTTATTGCCTATAAATCAGGAGGAGTTAAGGAAACTGTGATAGACGGAAAAATCGGCATACTTTACGATGAAAATACTTCTTGCAGCATTACAGAAGCAGTGAAAAAGTTTGAAAAAACGAAATTTGATTCTAATGAATGCATAAAGCAGGCACAAAAATTTTCTGAAGAAAAATTTAAAAGAGAATTTTTAAAATTCCTTAAAACAAATATAGGCAGTTTCGGTTAATTACATCCGGTTAATAGATTGTTTTCTGTTATCAAAGAAATACAGGCTGAGAATTTCATCTTCTTGCTAACTCCTGGTCTGGGGAAAGATACCCTTCTATATTGAATTCTTTTTGCCAATTTAAGTGTCTTGCCATTTCATCGGCTAATTTTACAGGAGTTATTTCAGGATCTTTAACTACAGTCCATGGGCCGTACTCTAAATCTTTGTTGTCTTGAGAGCTGAATTGTTCGTTCCATTTCTGAACTGATTCTTCATAGCGCTCTTTGCTCATTCTATGGCTAGAATCTTCCCCTGACCGCTTTTTAATTCTTTCAGTTACCAATTTTGGATCAAGATCAAAAAATAGTCCTGATATTCCATAGCCATGTTTTTCTGCAATTTCCAAAAATTCTTTTCTTGTGTTAGGTATTCTGAACGAGCCAATAAATACTCCTTCTCTTCCTTCCTTCACAAGTTTCTCAAACTGATCTTTGAAAGTAGCCCATCTTTCTTCACCCGGCAAATCAGGGTACAATTCATCAATTTCAAAAACAGAAATGCCTTTTTGCCTAAGTTGCTTACCAACAGAAGATTTTCCCGAACCGGGTATACCACCAATTATTCCAATTTTTTTCATAGTAGCATACTGTGCAATTAGATATTATACACGATGTCATAAGAATATTCTTCTGTTTTAGTCTGATATAATTAGTAATTATGCCAGAGCTTCCAGAAGTTGAAACAATTAAATTAGGATTACAGAAATATCTTGTAGGCCACAAAATTTTAGATATTGATGTTCGTGATCAAAAAATCTTTAAGGGAGATAAAAAAAACATTATTAACGCAAAAGTTATAGACGTAAAAAGAGTGGGGAAGGGGTTAATCATAGAATTTGATAACGATTATGTTCTTGCGATTCACGTGAAGCTCACCGGTCAGCTGATTTATAGAGGTCGTGAAACTGAAAATATTGAGGTTTCAAAAGAGAAAGTAGGTAGCCTTCCTTCAAAATTTACACACGTAATCTTTAACTTGGATCACGGAGCTAATCTTTATTATAACGACATCAGAAGATTTGGCTGGATTAAAGTTATTCAAAAAGAAGAATTGAAAAATCTTCCCTTTTTCAAAGAAATGGGGCCGGAACCTTTTAAGGATCTGACACTTGATAAATTTAAGAAAGCGATTCAATCTTCAAATATCCCGATAAAAGTTTTACTTATGGATCAGAAAAAAATTGGTGGTGTAGGTAATATTTATGCAAATGATGCTTTATTTAACGCAGGAATTGATCCCAGAAGGAAAGCAAAAACGCTTTCAGAGAGTGAGATTGAAGAACTTTACAATTCCGTTCTTAAAGTACTAGAAAAAGGACTTGAAAAGGGAGGCGCTTCTGAACTTACTTATGTCAATGCTTTGGGCCAGACAGGGGGATATCAGAATCACTTCCTGGTTTATGGCAGGGAGGAAGAAAGGTGTTTACGCTGCGGTGGGGAAATTAAAAAAATAAAACTCGGCGGCCGCGGAACATATTTTTGCCCAAGTTGTCAAAAGTGATATTATTTGTTCCCTTCTAATATATATTCTTGCGTTCCGGATTTAGTTTCAATATAACGTTTAAGCTTTATACTTTTCGCAACTTTTAGAAATGTCTCTTTATTTGCATCTCTTACAGAATCCGAAGAAGCAGTCATTATCATTCCGAAATCTTCCAAATCCAATTTTGTTATAAGGAGCAAAATAGACTGATACCCGTTATTCCATGAATATAGTATTGCGTCCTCACCGAACCATTTTAGACTATAAGTATTTACATTTTTATTAGAAGGATTGGGTTTATAACCTAATCCGCCAAGTCCTACGGTAAAACCCTTTATTAGAATAGGATTACGATCATTTGATAATACCAAATCAGTACTTTTAAAGCCTTTTATATCTACAGAGTCATATTTCAGGTCAGGAATCCAGTCTGGGGGACAAGATATTGAAAATTCTCCATTTTTACTAATATATGTTTTCCAATTAGAGATTTCTTTGAGTGGAATAATTTGTGCAGCTAAGGTTGGATTTAGATTCTCATCATTAGGAGTATGTCGAGGTAATAAACTTGGTGTTGGAGTAGGGATTATGTTTTGAGATTTGAGTTTTGAATTTGAAATGTACCAATATCCACCCAAACTAAGAGTTAAAACCACTATCGTAAATATAAATACAAGAATCAAGTTGTTATTTTTCCTCGGCTTTTGAGAAGTTTCAGGAAATATCGTAACAGGAGTTTGAGATATAGGCTCAATTTTGTTTTCTTTAATTTCTTCCATACAATATTAGAGTAACAGATGAATGAGAATATTGTCAAAAGTGAATAGGAAGAATGTTATTTTGAAGCCAGCTCTTTGTCTATCAATTGCTTAAACGCGGAGTAGGGTTGGGCGCCTACCAGCATATTGCCATTAATAAATGTGGCCGGTGTGCCATTAACGCCAGCCTGCTGTCCTTCTTTTAGGTCTTGATCAACTAAACTTTTGTATTTATCCGTGTCAAGACAATTGTTGAAGCTGTTTGTATCCAGTCCAAGATCGGCGGCAAATTTTTTGAGATTGTCTTTTGAAAATGCACCGCTGTTTTCTGCTCCCTGATGATTGAAAAGATAATCATGATAATCCCAAAACTTATTTTGCTCATTTGCACATTCAGATGCTTCGGCTGACCAGGTAGATTCCTGCCCAAGAAACGCATAATTTCTGAAGTAAAGTTTTACTTTTCCCGTGTCAATATAGTCTTTTTTAATGCTTGCGATAGCGTCATTAAATAACCTTTCACAGAATGGGCACTGGTAGTCCGCAAATTCTACAATGGTTACCTTTGCGTCACTATTTCCAAGCGCTGGCAGATGGCCGTTTTTAATATCCACTTTTCCCTGAGGAGCGGGAGGGGTTTGAGGTTGTTGAGCAACCGGAGCGGGAACAGCTGCTCCTTTTTGTAAATATTGAACTTTCGCAAACAGATAACCAACAAAGAAAAATGATATTAAAAGAAGAGTATATAAAATTGAGGATGTTTTTAAGTTGAGCAGATTTTTAATTATTGTGTCTGTGGATTTTTTTGCCGCCATAAGTATAATAGTTAAGCAAACTCGGCCTCATTTGTCAATCGTCAAAAATTTTTATGGTTGCTTTTTTATTTTTATTTGTTTATAGTGGAAAAGGCCAAAAATTTAACTTTTTTAATGATTAAAACCACGATATATCATCACAAAATAGTAATGTCCCTGGGTGGATCATTGATAGTTCCCAACGGTGGTATTGATGTAGCTTTTTTAAAAAAATTTAACGATTTTATAAGAGAAAAACTTGAAGAAGACAAAGAAAGGCAATTTTATATAGTTGCCGGAGGAGGTGCAACAACACGCCATTATCAAAAAGCAGCGCGTGATGTTATTGGACATGAATTGACTCCGGAAGATCTGGATTGGCTTGGAATACACTCAACTCGCCTTAACGCCCATCTGCTAAGAACAATATTTCGCGATATTGCTCATCCTTTTATACTTAAACACTTTGAAATTATCAGAAAAGTGAAAGAGCCTATCGTGATCGCATCCGGCTGGAAGCCCGGATGGTCAACAGATTTTTGCGCAACCATGCTTTGTGAAGACTATCATGTAAAAACTGTTATTAACCTTAGTAATATTGAAACAGTTTATACACAAGATCCAAGGCAGAATTCTGACGCAAAACCAATTAAGAATATCTCCTGGAGTAAGTTCAGGCAAATAGTTGGAGATAGATGGATTCCGGGAATGAATGCTCCTTTTGATCCTGTTGCCGCAAAAAAAGCGCAGGATTTAGGATTAAAAGTGATAGTTTTAAAGGGGAGTAATTTTGAGAATCTTGAAAAATTCTTCGATAACAAAGAATTCATTGGGACTGTAATTGAATAAAATGATTAATTCCTAATTTCTAATGACTAAACAAATCCCAATGAACAAATGACCAGTTTTTAGACATTTTTGAATTAGTAATTGATTAGAAATTAGTTATTAGATATTAGAAATTTTTGTCTGTATAATACAGTTGATGGAAGAATTTAATAAAGATTTATTAAAGCAACTCTACATTCCTCCGCCTAATTCTCATAAAGGACAAAATGGAAAACTATTAATAATCGGCGGTTCTCAGCTTTTTCATGCAGCTTCTTTATGGTCCTTAAAAGTTGCCTCCAGGATTGTGGATATGGTTTATTATTCCTCTGTTCCAGAAAATAATCAAATTGTTCAAAAAGCCAAAGAAGAATTCAGGGACGGGATTGTAGTTTGTAGGGATCAAATAGAGGATTACATAAAAGAAGCGGATTGTGTGTTGATAGGACCGGGGATGGTTAGAGAGGATGATTATTTCATCATGACTGAGGTATCTGCGGTATCCAGTCTAGAAGATGTAACAAAACTTGCTGATTCTGAAGGTGAAGAAACATATTTTTTGACGGGTTATCTGCTAAACAAATATCCTCACAAAAAATGGGTAATAGATGGAGGAGCGTTACAGATGACGGATCCTCGTTGGCTGCTTCAACTTAAAACAACTCCAATACTAACGCCTCATAAAAAAGAATTTGAGAGATTACTTAGTAATATGACTCGATATGAGAATATAAATAGTAATAAATCATTTATTGACCACAAGAAACCTTTAAATACCGAAGTTGAACCAATGTCTAAAAAATTCAATTCTACTGTTCTTCTTAAAGGAAGAATAGATATTGTTTGTTCTCCGGAAAAATGTATGAAAGTAAAAGGCGGAAATGCCGGGATGACAAAGGGAGGTACGGGAGACGTATTGGCAGGGCTTGTTGCTGCATTATATTGTAAAAACGATGGATTTTTGTCTGCTGCCTGCGGGTCTTATATCAACAAAAAAGCAGGAGACAGATTATTTGAAAAAGTCGGATACTATTTTAATTCTTCTGATTTGACTGATGAGATTCCTAAAGTAATGAAAGAAGTTCTTTTATAGATAAATTTGAATACCGCTTGATAATATCCTATAATAAGGACCTAGTATGAATAAAGCTGAGTATTATTCAAGAAGAGATGTTTTGAAAAAAATTATTGCATTTGGAACTACTGCTATGTTTGCTACTGCCTGTATACCAAATGCAATGAAAATGGGAACTTCTGAGCCTATATCTAGTCCGACCCAAGTTCCTCAGGATAAAAAATCGGAAAAAGATCAATTAAACGAAAACGCGGAAGAATATATTGTTGAATGGCTTGTAGGTAATATACCAAATTATAAGGTTAATCCTGATAGGCTGACATTTGGGAACATATTGGAACAAAACGGAACTTTTATTAGAGTTAAAGCGCTTGATAGCGCTCATGTAGGGAGTTTTGTTTCTGAGGAAGGATCAAAAACATATGAACTTCCCTGGCTTGATACAGATGAGGCAGTTATTCCTGCGGATGATCTAGTCGATAAAAACAAAAACGGAGTTACCTGGGGTATTGAGGTAAATTTAGATAAAGCTGGCGGAAGACAGGAGCGTTGGGCTGTAAGAGTTGCCAAGGTGAGAGTGGTAAAGCATGAAATAAAGATAACAGATTCAAAATTAGTTTTTAATCCGATAGAAACACAAGATAACGGATTTCCCGCAAAAACGCTTATAAGAAGAATATATCCGTAGTTCGGTTTATTAAGATTTCTTTTCCAGTTCTATAACATTTACTGATTTAAAGATCTTGCCAGGAATAAATTCTTTATGCGTGGTTGTAATAATGGTTTGAGAGGAGCCGATAAGATCAAGGATTTTATGTATGTTTTCGCTATCGAGCTCGGAGAAGATGTCATCAAGTAACAATAGGGGCATCTGTCCCGTCTCTTTTTTTAAATAATCTATTTCGATCAGTTTCATTTGGAAAATTGTCAAACGTTGTTCGCCGCGGGATCCAAACTCTTTGATAGTTTTCGTCCACCTGGGCCGTGCGTCGCCAGAGTCCGTCATCTGACGGACGGCGGCGCGAGGAGTCGAAGTCATTGCTTCGTCTCCACGCTTGTCAAGCAAGCGAACTCCTTCGCTTCGTTCGTCCGTTCCGTCCGAGGTGTAGGAGGAAGGATTGGGAAATAGAAAAACAAATTCGTCTCTTTGAGGGCCGATCAAAGTAACTCCGATTTTTTGCTCTATTTCAAAATATTTTTCTATACGTTCCACCGTTACTGTGCTTTTGTCATAAATAATTTGAAAATCAAAAGTGTCTTTGTGGCTTTCATTCATATATCTAATAATTTTTTCCCGTTCCTGCGTAAGCACTTTTCCGTTGTCAATTAAGAGGTTATCCCAGTATTCAAATTCTTTTTTATTGCACAATTTCTTTCCTTCTCTGATATTTGAGAGCATTCTGTTTCTGTGTCTTAAAGCTTTTTCATAAATTGTTGAAGCAAGCCTGTACCTTTTATTTGCCTGAAAAAGAATGTTGTCAAAATATTTTCTGCGTAAACTTGGCGAATCAGTTATTATTTCAATATCTTCAGGAGTAAACAAAACAGTCAGAAATTTTGAAACAAAATCAAGTTGCCTTCTGGCAATATTATTTACAATAAATTTTTTTCTGAAAAAGCCATTTTGCTTCACAAGAGTTAAAGATAACTTATTTTTATCTTTTTCGTTGTCTTTAATTTCTGCTTCTATTCTTGCGAATTCTTCGCCTGTTTTTATGGTATCAACATCTTTTTGTGCTCTGAAACTTGTCCCATGGGATAAAAAGTATATCGCCTCCAGAATATTAGTTTTGCCAATGGTATTTGGCCCTATTATGATATTTGTTTTGGAAAATTCCCAGGAGGCTTTTTTATAGGTTCTGAAGTTTTGAAGAGCTACTCTATTTAGAAACATTTGAATTTTGTAAACCTTCTACTCTTTTTATTACTTTGGAAAGTTGGTAAGTTACAATTACAGCAATAGTTGTTATGAGAAGTGCATATATTAATAATGAGACCAGACCGCTTTGCGGCAGCCATTTTTTAACATAAGAATTTACAAACTCCTGAATTAAGCTGTTCCAGGCAAGCGCTGCTACCAATCCAAAACCTGAAGTTGCAAGTGTTAACATTTGTTTTAAGACTGCTACATGGAGTGATGCATCATCCTTTTTAGGGGATATTTTATCTTTTTGTTCTTTCTGATCCATCTTTGATATAATACTATATATAAATTCAAAGTTCAAAGCGCAAATTTCAAAGTTACAATGTAAAATTTAAAATTGTAAAAACTTTAAACTGTAACTTGTAAATTTTAATTTTGAACTTTTAACTTATTTTCATGTATAGTCCGCAATTTACAATCACGAATAAAATTCTCAAAAATATTGGCTCCATTGAGGCCGCAAAAGAAGTTATAGAAAATGCGCCTCTTGTTCCTTACTGGGAGAAAAAATTTCAGGAGGAGGCGATTCTAAGAACCACCCATTACGGTACTCACATAGAAGGTAACGAATTAAGTCTTACTCAGGTTCAGAAAGTTCTTGAGGGAGAAAAAATTGTTGCGCGTGAACGGGATGTTCAGGAAGTAATAAACTACAGAGATGTAATTAATTTTATAGGTGAAAGAAAAAATGCACCCATTGATGAGGAGTTGATAAGAGATATACATAAAATTGTTGTGAAAAAAATAATGGACGTTATGTCCGGAGATTATAGGAATAAAGAAGTCGTAATAAGAAACAGCATAACAGGAGAGATATCTTTCAGGCCGCCCAAGTCAATAGAAATCCCCTGGCAGATGGAATCGCTTATCCATTTTATAAATTCTGAGAAAGACATGCATCCGGTACTTAAGGCAGGAATTGTCCATTATGAATTTGTCAGAATCCATCCCTTTTTGGATGGAAACGGAAGGACGGGAAGAGCATTGTCAACAATGGTTTTATTTAAAAATGATTATGACATTAGACAATTCTTTTCACTTGAGGAACATTTTGACACAAATCCCGAAGAATACTATACCGCTTTGCAAAATGTAGAAAAACAAAATGGAGACTTAACAGCTTGGCTTGAATACTTTACTTTATGTCTTGCGGTGGAGCTGTCCAAAATAAAAGAAAAAATAGAAAATATTTCCATAGATTCAAAATTAAGGCAAAAACTTGGCGGGCCGGTTATGCTTTCTGAGCGCCAGCTTAAAATAATTGAATATATTCAAAAGATTGGATATTTTGAAAATAAAACCTTTTTAAGTCTTTTCCCTATGGTATCTGAAGACACAATTTTGCGTGAAATGCAAGATCTTGTTAAAAAGGGTATAATCAAAAAGCAGGGAGTGACAAAAGGCGTGAAGTATATCATGAGTCAGGATTAAGTCAGGATTTATTGACAAACAGTGTTATAATACAAAATTAATATAGTTTATTATTAATTATGTTAAGTCCCGATGTTTTTCGCGGTCTTTCCTTTGATGATATATTGGGTGTTAAAACCGCTGAAATTCCGACCAATGAAATAAAACCTTCTTTAAGAATTGCTCTGGTAGATGATGATTCTTCTTTTAATCAAGCAGTAGAGATGATGTCTGAAGTCTTGCCAGATGGAAAAAGGCCGGATTCTTTAAAATGTTATACTGATCCTCAAGATGCTTCGAGAGAAATTATAGAGAAAAGTAGAAATGGTGAGGTGACTGTGGCTATTATTGATAGGAATTTGCCTGGCATAAAGGGTGAAGAATTGGCAGCGAGTTTAAGACGAGCTGGAGTGGAAATACCAATTATTTTGCAGTCAAGTCAAAATAGGCAAGATAGCACTCTTCCTGGAAATGATGGGCTGTCTGCAAGCGGTATCGATGCTTTTATGGAAAAATCTGCAATGATCGAAGACCTTGATCGTTTAGAAAAAACAATGGATCTTGGCCGAAGGCTGATTGCAGCAAAACAAATTAAGCCTAGAAATGGTCCGCCAAAAGCTGCTTAGTTTTTCCGCTTAAATTTTTATCCCGATTTAGTATAATATTATTGAAGGTAGGACGTTATCCTTCGAGTGAGGATCCGCCAAATGGCGGAGATGAATCGAGAAGTTTCCTCAATTTTATTAAGGTAATTTCTCGACTGCACTTCGTTCCGCTCGAAAAATAAAAGAGATAATTATGATTCACCTTCATGTAATTATTAGTTGGTAATATGCAATTTTTAGAAGTTTCAAAATATCTTGAAAAACTTGAAGCAACCACTTTGAGAAACTCCATGGTTGAAATCTTATCCGAACTGTTTGCAAAAGTTCCCGCGTCTGAAATTGATAAAATAACCTACTTGATGCAAGGCAGGGTTGCCCCTCTTTATGTAGCTTTAGAATTTGGAATGGCTGATAAAATGATGATAAAAGCAATGGCAAAGGCATACGGTGAAGACGGAAAAGAAATACTGAAATTATTCAAGAAAATCGGAGATTTGGGTGGAGTAGTAGAGCAATTATCACAAAATAAAGGGATAAAAGGAGCAAATCTAAGCGTAGTTGATGTCTTTAACAATCTTAAAAAAGTAGCACAAACAAACGGTTTAGGCTCAGTAGATGCTAAAACTGAGATTATCTCCGAATTATTAAAAAGTCTTGATCCTTTGTCCTCAAGGTTTGTTGCAAGAATTCCGGTCGGAAAATTAAGGCTTGGATTTTCGGATATGACGGTTCTTGACGCGTTATCATGGACGCTGTCAAAAAGTAAAAAGGAGCGTCCGGAAATAGAGAAAGTATATAATTTCCATCCGGATCTTGGTTTTATCGCAAAAGAACTGAAAGAAAATGGCTTGAAAGGTTTGACGCGTGTTAAACCTGAGGTTTTTACCCCTATTTTAATGGCTAAAGCTGAGAGACTCTCAAGCGGAGAAGAAATAATAGAAAAAGTAGGCAAATGCGCAGTCGAGCCAAAAATAGATGGTTTTAGACTTCAAGCGCACTTTGACGGAAAAAACGTAAAACTTGTGACACGAAATTTGGAAGATGCCACTTTTATGTATCCGGACGTTATCAAGGGAATAAAAGAGCAGATAGAAACAAAAGAAGTAATTTTTGAAGGAGAAGCGATTGCCTATAATCCTTTGACCGGCGAATTTTTGCCTTTTCAGCAAACCGTGCAAAGGAAAAGAAAATACAACATTGGCAGCGTATCTTCAGCAATTCCCTTAAAACTTATTGCTTTTGACCTTTTATATCTTAACGGAGAAAGTTTAATCAACAAACCGTATATAGAAAGGAGAAAGCAGCTTGAGAAAATAGTAAAAAAAGGGGATGTGGTTATTCTTTCTGAGGAAAAAGTTCTTGAGAAGGCAAGTGACATAGAAATGGAATTTCAGGAAGCTGTTTCTCTGGGTCTTGAGGGGGTTATGGCAAAAAGGCTTGAGGGAGTTTATCAGGCAGGCGCAAGAAGCTGGAATTGGATAAAATACAAACGTTCATATTCCGGTAAGCTTGAGGACACGATTGACGCGGTAGTCATGGGCTATAACAGCGGGAAAGGAAAAAGAACCGGTTTTGGGCTGGGAGCATTTTTAATAGGAGTTTATGATGATAGACACGATATGTTTGTTACGGTTTCAAAAATCGGGACTGGTTTAACAGATCAAGAATGGAGAGATCTTTATGAGCGGGCAAGTAAGATAAAAACTGATAAAAAACCTCCTTTATATGACGTTGATAAGATGCTTGCGCCGGATGTCTGGGTGAAGCCCTTAATTGTTGTTGAAATAAGAGCAGATGAGATAACCAGATCTCCAATTCACACCGCTGGGCGCAAACTTAAACCTTCAAAAAGCGGGGAAGCATTTAATGTGGAGACTCCCGGTTTTGCACTGCGCTTTCCAAGGCTTGAACGCTTCCGCGATAAAAAACCGGAGGATGCAACCACGATTTCTGAAATAAAGGAAATGTACAAAAGCCAAAGAAAAGAAAAATAGTTCCGTGTTATTATATCTAAGGTTTAGGATGAGCTACATCACTCGAATCATCTGTTTTGGTTTGCCATAAAATTATATCACCATCTGCTGTTTGTTGGGCATTAAGTCTCCCAATATCAACTAAAATTTGGCATATATTGGCTGCAATTCTTGATTCTGACGCAATCTGAAGCCAGCTTGCTCTTTCGCCGTTAAAGATTGATTTATAAGTAAGGCTGAATCCATTATCTTCAAGACCATGTCTTTTGTCTCTTTCTCTCATTTTTGCAAGATTTGCTATTTTATTATCTACCAGATTTCCCTGCTCTTGTATGATAAGATCATCAATGTCGTCTATTTCTTGTCTTGCGCCCGGACTGAGGGTTCCTTCCGTTTTTATCTCCGTTGCTGCTCGTTTGCCATACAAAATTTTTATATTTCCTCTAAAAAAAGAATCTGGAGGAGTTGTTGTAGAAGTTTTAGGTTTTGGTTCTTCTCTTGGCGGTTGTGATCCTCTTAATGTTTCTCCCATTTTTAACCCTTAAAAGATAATACGAAGTTTCCAAATGCTTGTCAAGGTTCATTTTTGCTTGATGTTTAAGCAAAATTAAATAGATGCGTCTTTAAATTAATATGAAGCTGATCAACAAAAACTACTCCTTCTTTTACCAACTTTTCTCTTTGCTTTAAGCCTCCTCCAAAAGCGTAATTTTGAGCTACGTTACCATCTTTATTAACTATTCTGTGGCAAGGAATATTTGGGTCTTTATTTGCGTGCAGGGCAAACCCCACGATTTGTGGAGAAATAGAAAGAATTTTTGCGATTTCACCGTATGTGGTTACCTTGCCTTTGGGAATAGTTAAAACAATTTTGTAAACTTTTTTAAAAACTCCTTTCATAAAGCTGAGCCCAGTAAAGCAACAAGAATATTTCTTAAGAGTCTTCCCATAAAAACTATAAAAAGAAATTTTTTTAGTGAGTAAGATGACATACCAACAATTATTCCTATGCCGTCAAAAAACGGATTTGGAATAAAAGAAAAAACGAATATGGCAACGCTTCCATATTTTTTAAACGTGAACTTATTAAGATGATAGAGTATTTTATGGTTTTCAACGTTAAGCACTTTTTTTGAGGAATAGCCAAAAAGAAAACCTACCGTTTCTCCAAGACTTGCTCCAAGTGAGGCAAATAAGGCAACAAGCAGGGGATTATATAAGTTGCCTCCCACTCCAACGGAAATTATTGAAGGAGCAGGTACTAAGATAGTGGCAGATCCTAAAAAATTTATCAGCATTATTCCTAAAAGACCGAGGGTTTTGAATCCTTCAAATATTGTTCTGAAAAATAAAGGCAGAAGGATTATTGCGGTTGAAGCTACAAATAGTAATCCAAATAAAACTTTTTGTTTATAAATAGAGCTGAGTGTGAATTTATTTTTTTTAGCCATGACAATATTCTATTCCGATTTTTTTTTACTTTCTTCACCTTTTAACTGTTTTAGCTTCCACATAAAGAGTGCTCCTTTGTTTTTTGCCTTGCTGTCTTTAACATATGATAGTGCTTTGTCAAGAATAAATCTATGAATAGTTTTTGCGAGCTTAATATATAAAGATTTGTGTTTGTAATCGTTTAATTGCTCACAAAGGTAGATTCCATATGATTGAAATTCGCGACTGATGTATTTATCCTGCCTTGGGTTAAAAGATTTTAAAATATCGCTTATAGATTTAATTGAACCCATGCTTTGATTATACTTGAATTGGTATACGCAGACAACAAAGATTTAAGCCCTGATTTTTTAATTAGTAAACTTTTCAAGTATCAATTGCTGCATTTCTTGGTTTAGTCCGTCGTATCCAATCGCCCAAACTCCAACACCTTTCAGTTTTTTATTTTTAATATAGTCATATTTGAGTCCCAGCGACCTTGTATTTTCAAAATGCACTTCGTGCGCTTTTTGATTCTCCCGGTCCATATATTGATAGTATGGTGTTTGTGATGCATCATCCCAGAGGATTTTATATTTTGAGCTTTCCGCGGCAATCTCCGCATAGGAAAGTATTGCTGCTTTCTCACCTGACTCCTCTACTGTTTCTGAAGAGTCGGAAGAGTTTTGCTTGTCGGGATCAATAATCCAGTCATATCCGTACTGAGGTACCGCTAAAATAAGTTTATCAGGTGTTACCCTTTCGATATAGCTTTGCATGTATCCCATGATTCCGTCTCCTCCCTCAAGAGGAGCTATAGGGCCGGGAGCTCCAAGAGGCGTATGAATATCGTAGCCCATTATAATAAGGGCATCTACATTGTCCTGTAAAACCTGTACGTCAAAAAAATCAACTTCTGCAGCGGATTTAATATAGGTATCTACGGTAAGCTGTGCGTTTGGCATTTGTCTTTTAAGCTCAGAGTTTAAATTTGCCACTAGGCGCGTCATGCCGTAAACGACCGGCTGGGGAGCTTTGCCGACATACTCAAAATCAAGATTAACTCCATTTAAGGACTTCATATTAATAAGCTGCAGAATATTTGCAATAAGCCTTTTTTGTGAATCATCCGAAGTTACGAGTCTTTCAATATCGTCATTATTGAAAGACTTTATTGTGATAAAGACTTTTATTCTTTTCCTTTTTGCTCTTGCTATAAGCTCATCTGTTCTGTTATCTATCCACATTGCCCAGCCCGGATCCTGCTCTGAGTTGCTTGTTTGAGTTACAATATTGCCGTTGCTGTCTGCATTAAGCCCAAAAAGACTAATTGAAGTATATCCGTCCAGCGTAATTTGATCTTGTGCATCAAGCATCCAATAAGGAAAAAAACCAAAAACCTCATTTTTTAATTCCCCCGAAAACTTTAAAGATATGCTTGATGTTGGAAAGGAAAATACGCGCTTTGCATCAATTTTTTCTTCGCTTGCAAAAACCGCCTTTGGCTCGAGGAGAGAATTATAAATAATGCTTTGTTTATTATTTTCAGGTGTTGGTGAATAAAGTTTGGTTGTGTCAAGTCTTGATAAATTTATAAAAATAATCATTATAATAACAAAACTTCCTACAAAAAAAGGAGAAAATCTTACCAGACTTGGCAGGTTTGCGAATTTACCAAATTCAATATTTGAAATGTCTCTAATCTGATTAGCTGTACTACTAAAAAAGTTCAGCTTTGCATTTTCAAGAGGGAAGACAGTTTTTTTAATCTGCAGATTCGGCCCGGCCCGCCCAGCTTTTGCCAATACGTCCGTTGCCCTTAAAATAGCCTCTTTAACTTCTTCCGGAGTTGCTTCTATTTCATCAACAAAGTCTTGCAGTTTCTCAAATGGCCTATCGGGTTTGTGAAGAATATACTCTTGTAATATGTGAATTAATAATTCTCTTTTCATTGGAGCTATTTAAGTATGAATAAAACTGGTTGTTTTGTCAATCAAAATAGGTATTGCAATGCACGGCTTTTTAATTTATATTTGTAGAAAACATGAAGGTAAAAAATAGATCAGAACAGCAATATTTAGATCTGTTAAAGGACATCTTGAAGAATGGAACATATAAAGGCGATAGGACCGGTACTGGAACAATAAGTCTTTTCGGGAGACAGATACGTTTTAATCTCAACGAGGGTTTTCCTCTCTTAACTACAAAAAAAGTGTTTATTAAAGGAATAATTTATGAGTTGTTATGGTTTTTAAAAGGAGAATCAAACATTAAATATCTGGTTGAGCATAACGTTCATATTTGGGATGACTGGCCGTACAAATATTATAAAAATCAAAAATCAAAAGTCCCCACTTCGCTGAAGCTTCGCGGGGCAAGCAAAAATCAAAAATTACTGACGCAGGAAGAGTTTATTCAGAAAATAAAAGATGATGAAGAGTTTGCCTCAACATGGGGAGAGCTTGGTCCGGTGTATGGAGTTCAGTGGCGGCATTGGAAAAAAACTGACGGAACAGAAGTGGATCAGATTAAAGATATTATAGAGCAGATAAAAAAAGACCCCAATTCCAGAAGGCTTATCGTGAGCGCATGGAATCCTACAGAGATAGATCTCATAGTCAAACGTGAATCCCTGCCTCCGTGTCATAGTTTATTTCAGTTTTATGTGATCGATGGTAAGCTTTCCTGTCAGTTATATCAAAGAAGCGCGGATGTTTTCTTGGGAGTTCCGTTTAATATTGCCTCATACGCGCTTTTAACCATGATGATCGCCCAAGTCTGCGACTTAAAAATTGGTGATTTTGTGCATACATTCGGAGACGTGCATATTTACAGTAACCACATGGATCAGGTAAAAGAACAATTATCCCGCAAGATTAAATCTTTGCCTAAGATGATAATAAATCCTAAAGTAAGAAATATAAATGATTTCCAATTTGAGGACTTTACTCTTGAAGACTATGATCCGCATCCGGCCATTAAAGCACCAGTTGCTGTATAAGAAAGATATCAATAGATTCAACCAGGGGTCAAAAATAAAAATGAAATATCAAAAACATGAGTTCAAAATCAGTCTAATTGCCGCGATAGGAAGTAATCGTGAACTTGGAAAGAATAATAAATTGCTTTGGCATATTCCTGAGGACATGAAAAGATTTAAAAATCTGACGACCAATCATGTGGTTATTATGGGACGCAAAACGTTCCAATCTATAGGTAAACCTTTGCCGAATAGAACAAATATTGTGATCACCCGTGATCCTTCATTTGTGTGTCAAAATTGCGTCGTTTGCCACAGTCTGGAAGACGCTTTGAAGAGGGGTGGAGAAATTGAGAAGGAGGAAATATTTATTATAGGTGGAGGACAGATATACAAACAGGCTTTGAATCTTGCCGACAAACTGTATTTAACAATTGTCGAAGGGGACTTTGACGCGGATACATTTTTCCCGGATTATTCGGAATTTAAAAAGGTGGTTTATGAGAAAAAGGGCGTCTCTGATTCCTGCAACTATACTTTTATAGATCTTGAGAAATAAGAGGAGAATCAAGCACTCCGTTATTTTCAGGACTTTCTATTTTAATACTCTTTTTTACTGTATCACGCTCCATAAACTTTATCTGGTGCATGATATAATATTATGAGACTAATATCAATCAGCTCGTGTTTATAAAAAGTTTGACTAGGTATCCTAATCATAAATTTGATATGGAATAAATACATATGAATTTAGATCTTTGGTTTCGAGGATTAACATTTTTAATATTTGGGATGATGCGTTTATATTGGTATTTAGTTAAACACAGAGCATGCTTTAATAAACAAAAAAGCCAGAATAAATCATCAGATTTTGAAAAAATTGGAATGATAGTATGCGCTTGTTTTATAGGTATGAATCTGCTAGGTTTTACAGTGTTTACATTTGAAAATATTATTTTCCAATCATTAGGTTTAATATTAGTAGTTTTAGGCTGCGGAGAAGCTATTATTGGTCGTAAAATCCTAGGAACTAATTGGACAGAATCATATGAATATCAAGTTAAGAAAGAACAACAGTTGGTTACAGAGGGAGTATATAAATACATTCGACATCCAATTTATGGAGGCCTAATGATTGCCACAACAGGTGCTTTTATTGTTGCGAAAACGTATCTATTTATTCCCGTGTTAGTTTTCAAATAATCATAATGACGCATTTTGCCGCAAGAGAAGAAAGATTACTCAGTAACCATTTTGGGAGGAAATATGTTTCTTACAAGCAAAAAACAAAAATGTTTATTCCATTTGTATTGTAATTTTCTGCAAAGTCAATATTTATAGTCAGGAATCTGTTTTAATAATATCCTTGAAATATATGTTGTTTGCTTGCTGATTATTTGATTTATTTACTTTTTTCTCTTGCAAGTTTCTGCCCTATTTGTTTAAATGTAGAAATTATGGAACTTGTAACTGATCTTCATCTGCATTCAAGATTTTCCCGCGCGGTTTCCCAAAAAATGAACCTGGTAAACATGTATATATATGGCAAGAAAAAGGGGATAAACCTTTTGTCAGTTGCTGATTTTACTCACCCCATCTGGTTTAAAGAAATAAAAAGCCAGCTTGAAGAAGTGGGAAGCGGTATATACAAAATCAAGGATAAAGAAAAAATTGACCAGGAAAACAATTTTGCCAATAAACCATATTTAGGGCCGTATTTTTTCCTTTCCACAGAAATAGCCTGCATTTATTCGGAAAACGGCAAGGTTCATAAAATCCATAATCTCATCATGTCTCCTGACTTATCAGTTGCTGAGAAAATAAACAAAACATTGTCTTCACAGGGATTTAATTTGACCGCTGACGGAAGGCCAATTCTGGGCGCAACCTCAAGAAATTTATATGATTTGCTTCTTTCAATAGATGATCGAATAATAATTATTCCCTGTCATGTCTGGACACCCTGGTTTTCTCTTTACGGATCAAAGTCAGGCTATGATTCGGTTGATGACTGTTTTGGCGATTACAGTAAATATATTTACGCCATTGAGACAGGTTTGTCATCCGATCCAAACATGAACTGGAGAATAAAAGAGCTAAAAGACAGAAGCATTGTTTCTTCTTCTGATGCGCATTCACTTGAAAAAATGGCGCGTGAGGCAACGGTTTTTAAGACACGCCTACCTGGCAAATTCTCAGATCTATCCTATAAAGATATGGTTGCGGCTTTCAAAAAGGACAAAAACGGTAAACTTGAAATTGCTTACACAATAGAATTTTATCCGGAGGAAGGCAAATATCATTACACCGGCCATAGACTCTGTGGTATATCTTATTCACCGGAAGATGTAAAAATAAAAGGTAAAATTTGTCCTGTCTGCAAAAGAGAACTTACGGTTGGAGTGATGGATAGGGTGGAAGAGCTTGCCGGAGGCCCAGATACTTCTTTATTTGAAAAGGATGAAAACGGTGTTGTTTGGGTAAAGGATAAACAGGGGATAAGACCTTCCTACGTGTCCATTGTTCCCTTGCTTGAAGTAATCAGGGAGGCAATTGGCGTAAACAGTATTTCAGATAAAGTGACAATAATTTATGACAAGCTTATAGACAGTCTGGCGCCGGAATTTGAACTGCTTTTAAAAACTCCTCTTTCAGAGATTGAAAAAGTTGCGGGTAGGGAAGTCGCGATCGCCGTTAAAAAGGTCAGAGAGCGCGATCTTAAAATTGAACCTGGGTTTGATGGGGAATTCGGAAAGGTAGATATAGACGTTAAAATTGAAGAAGCTAAGAAAATAAAAGATGAAACTCGCGACCAAATGGGATTTGGATTTTAAATGGTTTCTTGCAACAGCTTCTGAACTTGTTATAAGATAGTGGCAAATCCTCTTAAATTTTTATTATGTTTAAAGATAGAAATGAAGCAGGCAGGATGATTGCAGACAAGTTAAAAGGCAAACCTTATTTGAAGGACGCTGTTGTAGTTGCAATACCGCGAGGGGGGATTGTGGTAGGTAAAGTTGTTTCTGAAATCTTAAATTTGCCGTTTTTTTCTCTTGTTATAAAAAAAATAAGTTCACCGCAAAATCCGGAGTTGGCATTGGGAGCAATAGGTAATGGGGGCGTAGTTTTTTGGGATGATAGGGTTGTTGAAAATTCAGGTTTGACAAAAAAAGACTTGGCTTCATTGAAAAAAGAGAAATATCAGCAGGTAAAGGAACGTGAAAGATTCCTTGATCTAAAATCTCCAAATGTAAAGAACAAAGCAGCGATAGTTGTGGATGATGGGGTAGCAACGGGGTCAACAGCCATAACTGCTTCACTGATACTTAAAAATCTTGGAGCAAGTAAGGCTGTTTTGGCAACTCCTGTTATATCTTCTGAAACACATGAAAAATTAAAAAGATATTTTGATGATATAGAATATATATTAAAACCCGCTGATTTTTCTGCGGTCGGTGAGTTCTACAAAAATTTTGAACAGATAAGTGATGAACAGGTAAAACAACTACTGAATTAAAAAACCGATGTTTCAAGAAATATTAATGGTTGACAAAAAATAACTAGTGCCATATCATGCCAAAATATGGAATTTGAACGGTTACAACTTTTATACTAGCTATTTGAGGTATAATCGTTGCTTCATAGATGGAGGGAGATAGTGTATTAAATCTTTCTTTTGAGTATTCTCCCTTGTTACTCCTGCTTGAAAAAAAAGAGAGGGGTTATTGGGCACAATGCCATTTACTCCTTGTTTAATAAATACCCTGATCCATTGGGGATCATCAATCGTTCCAACAATAAATCGTAAATTTTTTTTATGTGCGCATGCAATAACTGTTTTAAGGGTCTTTAACCGTTTCTTTATTTGTAAAAATGGAGGAAGTGGTAAATTTAAAAAATAAACAAAAGGTTTAAATCCCCAAGGGAGTGTTCCTTGTTCGACGCCTGCAATTCTACATCTCTTATTGCCAATGCGGGAAATCGTATCAATATCAGTATTAGAAATAAACCCTATTGATACCCAAAAAATTTGAAGCTGCAGTGTTGATAATCCAAATTTTTGTTTCTCATAAATTAAGTTTTTGATTGTTTGCAGATCATGTGTATATACCATTAGTTGTTGATATAATTTACTAATGATAGCATTGTTGTTTTTCTTACGACCTTTTTCTGCATATTGCGTAATTTCTTTTAATAGTTCCTGTATAGTAACTGGAGATTTGAGTTCAAGGTAAAGAGAAATACCACTGTGTTGATGATAAATCCAATCCAGAAGTTCTTGAAAAGTTAATGACTCTGGATACTTATGTAGATATTCTTGCTCTGTTTCTGATAGATACTTTTGTAAAATGATGCCATGTGCAGTAACGATTTTTCCATCTTTTGTTTTACATAAATCAATCTCAAGAGTATCTGCCCCATGTTGAATTCCCAGTTCAAGTCCAGTGAGTTGGTTATGCACATAACGTAACTTTTGCGTGTTAAAATACCGTGCATGTGTTTTTTCACCAAACCCCCTGTGTGAAAAAAATGAGAAATCTTTCACTATTGATCTTTTAATTTTAGATAACTTAGCCTGAGTCATTAAAACATTATAAAGGAACATTTAATGAAATCAAAGAATATGGCTTATAAAAAGATATTTTGATGATATAGAATATATATTAAAACCCGCTGATTTTTCTGCGGTCGGTGAGTTCTACAAAAATTTTGAACAGGTAACAGATGAGAAGACTAAAGAATTGCTAAGTTAAAAAATCCGGTGTTTGCAGACACAATTAATTGTTGACAAAAAATTTGGCTGGCGCTATACTAGATTTTTGCTATGGATAGTATTCTAACAATTACAGACTCTACATTCGAGCACGAGGTATTAAAGAGTGATTCCCCTGTTTTGGTTGATTTTTGGGCCTCCTGGTGCATGCCCTGTAAAATGGTTGGTCCAATAGTGGACGAGTTGGCAAAAGAATACAAGGGTAAAATGAAATTTGCCAAAGTAAATGTGGATGAAAATTCTGGTGCTCCCTCATCTTTTGGAATTATGTCTATCCCCACGCTTATTATTTTCAAAGACGGTAAACCCGTTAAAACAATGATCGGAGTGCAGCCCAAGGATGTTTTCAAGAAAAATATTGATGAAGTTCTAAGTTAGCGTCTAGGTAAAGCGTCTAGTTGACTAGCTGCTAGCGTCTAGTTTAAAGGAACTAAACGCTGGACGCTAAATTACTGAATGCTCAAAAACAGACGCTATTTTTTTTATGTATGACGTTATAATTATCGGTTCTGGTCCCGCCGGTTTAACTGCCGCAATTTACGCTGTTCGCGCGGACTTAAAAACTCTTGTTTTGGCCGGAAGAACATGGGGCGGGCAGCTCATGCTAACTACCACGGTTGAAAATTACCCCGGTTTTCCCGAAGGAATTATGGGACCCACACTCATGACAAAAATGCGTGAACAGGCCAAAAGGCATGGGGCAGAAATCAAGGAAGTTAATTTTGCGAAAGCAAAGCTTGAGAAAAGTCCGTTTCTGTTAATAACAGATGATAAGGAAAAACTCTTAACCAAAAGCGTAATTATAGCAACAGGTGCCCAGACGAAATGGCTTGACGTTCCCGGTGAAAAAGAAAAAATAGGACATGGAGTATCTTCCTGCGCCCCTTGCGATGCAGCATTCTACAGAGGTAAAAATGTGATAGTCGTGGGTGGAGGGGATTCAGCTATGGAGGAAGCTCTGGTATTAACAAAATTTGCTTCAATGGTTACTGTAGTTCATAGAAGGAGCGAGCTAAGAGCATCAAAAATAATGCAGAAAAAGGCAAAAGACAATCCTAAAATTAACTTTCTTTTTAATGCAGAAGTTTTGGAAATTTTAGGGGAAGATAAAGTTGAGAAAGTCAAACTTTGCATGAGGCCTTCTGATAAAAAATTGCTTTTAAAAACGGGAAAAGAATTGGAAGAAATTGCTCCAAAACAACTTCACCTGAAAGTTTTAGAACATGATAAGCAAAGTTTAATCGCCCAGATTCCAATCGACGGGGTATTTGTCGCAGTCGGGCATATGCCAAATTCGGTGATTTTTCCGGGAATAGAAACAGACAAGGAAGGTTTTATAAAAATTTTTGAACATACAAAAACTAATATAGATGGAGTATTTGTTGCCGGAGACGTTCATGACTCGCATTACAAGCAAGCCGTAACAGCAGCCGGCTTTGGCTGCGCTGCCGCGCTTGAAGCGGAAAAATGGCTAAGAATGGAAGTAAATTAAGTAATAAAAATCTGCATTTTTCCTTGACAAGCCTCCACATATTATGATTTGATAAAAATAGAATTCTTTATCAATATAAAATATGGATGATAATCAGCTTTTACCGGTAGATTCTTTGGCAAGTGAAAATGTTTTAGATTCGACTGAGCCTTTTCAAAATAATAAGCAGCCGCCCCGAAAAATTTTTTCTAAACGCCTCATTGTGATTTTAACAGTTATTATACTTATAATTTCTCTCAGAGTAATCTCCTTAAATTCCGGCGGAACAAATGATAATAGAGTTATTTTCACGCCCGTAACGCAACCAACAGGAAACAATACTGATCCCGGAATGCCTTCTGAAATTTCTCAAAATAACGCTCCCAGTTTTGATCTTTCCGGCCCAACGGAAGGAAAAACGAATAGCCAGTTGCAATATGAATTATCTGCAAGAGCCGGAAGTGGAGTTTTGACAAAGGTGGAAATGTGGGTTTCCAAAGTCCCTGAAAAGGGCGTTTCAAATAAATGGACCTCTGATTGCCCTGAGGAAATTATAGACGTTTTTTGCAGAGTGAAAACAGTTGTGCCGGTAAAAACAGCAGAATCAACTTTCTCAATCTTATGGACGCCTGAGGCAGCAGGCGAGTACTACATATCTGTAAACGTTTATAACTCGCAAAACGGCGCGTGTAACGGCAATTTCATAGGTTTTACTCCCGGATCGAAACAATGTAAGTCAAGTTATCCTTATAAAGTGATAATAAAGTGAGTTGATTAGCTTAATTGGTAAAGGCCTAGATCGCGCGTATTCTTTATGAACAGACTGAAACGATATCTTGCAGTAATAATTTTGCTGACTGTTACGCCTGGTTTATTTATCCACCAGGTTTATGCTGAAACTGTTATGCCCAGAGGTACTTTTAGTAGCGCATCCTGTTCTAACTTTTCCGGCTGGGGTATTGATGATGATTCCCCCTCGACCAATATTCAAATTGACTTTTGGATGAATAAAAACAGCGGTAACAACTCAGATCTTCCCGACTGGAGTGTATATTTAGGATATGCTTATGTTAACCCTTCTGCGAATCCAACCAATCCGCCTTTCTCATTTAATCCTCAGAGAGATATGGTTGCAGAAGGAGCATTGATAACAGGAGGATATGTCAATGAACCCAGAAAATACTTTTTTGTTGGAAGGAATAGAGATGTGACCGCTTTTACTATTAATGTTGATTCAAACGGGAATAGATTTGACGGAACTGGATCAATATATGATACCAATATAGGAATTCATACACTTTCCTGTAATCAGGCGTATCCGAATTGCAAAAACCTAGCTGGTCCAACTACTATTACTGTTGGCCAAACATATTCCTACACCGCTACTTATGAAAACTATAACGGACCTGTAGACGCTGTAGGATTGGTAGCCAATGCAATTAGTACATGCAGTTTTTCTCCGTTGAATGTTATTATTACTGGAGGAGCAGGTAGTTATAATTTTAATTGGACTCCAACCTCAACCGGAAGCTATACCATGTTCTGCCGCGCCTGGAATGATTCTATCGCAGAATGCAGAGGAACATGTGTTGATTTTGTTCCCCGTTATCTTTGTCCCGGTCCAAATACCACATTGGATATAACAGTGGTTGCTCCAACTCCCACATCTACACCCACGCCTACACCCACATCTACACCCACGCCTACACCTACTATCACGCCAACTCCTATGCCTACTGCAATACCTACACCAACTCCCACATCTACACCTACTCCTACTATTACACCAACTCCCACGATTACTCCAACTCCTACTCCTGCTCCTCCCACTTCAACGCCAACTGCTGGTCCGATTGGCTTCCGTGTTTTAGACGCTATACCAAACGTTATTCCTGTGGGCGGTTTGTGTGCTCTGCAAAATATACTGCAGGTTATTTTTAATCTCCTTCTTTTTATAGGAGTTATACTTGCTGTTTCGTTTCTTGCCTATGGAGGTTTAAAATGGATTACATCTGAAGGAGAAAAAGAAAAGAGCGCACAGGCAAAAAACATTATTATTTACTCCATCATCGGATTGATTATAATAATACTTGCTTTCTCATTTGTGAAAATAATCGGCCAGTTGCTGGGAGTTTCTTTATTGCCGGGCACAACACCCTGTCCTTAAAACGAATGTAACCAGATATTGACAAGTCAGATTTTATATCCTACACTTTTAATGAAATAAAAATCATGGATAATTCCGCCCAAGATTTTCAAAATACAAGCAGTAATTCCTTCAGGTGGGGAACAGCCGGAATATTAATCGGTTTATTTTTTCTTTTGATAATATTTTTAGCTTTTAATTATTTTAATATTTTGCCATTATCAAGCTCCAATCCAAAATTATTCGGTTGGCTTCCTCATAAATCCGTGCAGCCTGCATCTTCATCTCTACCTGATTATTTAGTTTTACCTGTTGATCCAAAAAGCGCTTTTGTACAATACGCGTATTTGACTTACGGTTTTAAAGGTAAGTTAACTAAAGTAAATGATCTTTACGGCCTGCCGGAACTGATTACAGATATATCAGGTAAAGGCGTTCCAAGATTTATGCTTACGAGAAGAACACGGGTAGTTTATTTCAGTAAGAATAAGACCGCGCCCGCAACATTTACGGACCTGAAGCCAGGCCAATCACTGTTAATAGGCGCGATTTATCGCGCAAAATTAGGAGTTTGGGACATAGATAATGTGAACATACTCGTGGAACAACTTCCCACGGTTTCAAATCCCAAGAAATAATATTTTGTACTTTATAGAAAATTCAACCGGAATATTTGGTATTGTAGGTCAGGATTCCGGCCATAGTCCAGAATATAAAAGACACGGTCGGAAGCATAAAATCAAAATCCACCAGGTTGTTCAGCATGGAAGCAAAAATTCCTATTCCTAGGGCAAGGAGTAAAAGCGCTTGATCCCGATATTTAAAATTTAAAATTTCACATTTAATATGCTTATATCCCTGTCCCAGAACTGAGAACATAAGAGCTAGGCTTGCCAAATAGCCAAAAATGCCGGTATCAGAAAGTATCTGCAGAAAAAAATTATGCGCGTAATAGGTCATAAGAGGCGGCGGTTGGTTTTGGAAACTTACTGTTTTATAAGTATCAAGACCAAAACCCGTTAAGGGCTTTTTTGCAAAAATCTCAATAGTTTGCGCCCAATACAAAATGCGCGTCTGAAAACTTAACTCAAATTTTTTCACACCAATTTTTCTGGCTTGCTCAAGAGAAATATTGGTCGTAAAGACTGTTGAAACGGCAAGTAGGATCATAACGCTTAACGCAGCTATTTTCAATTTGCTGCTTTTTAAAAATATTAAAGAAGACACGCAAAACGCGATAAAAAGTGAAAGAATTGAAGCTCTTGCAAAGGTAGTGAACAAAGAAAATATTAACAGTAAAACAAGCGAAGCAAAAATAGAAGAAATTAAAGAATTTTTACCTGAGTAACGTTTAACCAAATATAAACCGATAGGAATAGAGAAGAGAAGAAGCGCGGAAAGATGGTTATGGCCGTAATATATCCATAAAAAACTTACCCCTTCAGATCCTTTATTTACTACCTGAGCATAAAAAGTGTTGTAAAGTGCAATCAAACCAAGAGCTATGGATCCCGCAAACAATGTAAAAGCTGGAAAAAGGGCGTTTTTGAAAATGCCGCCTATGCTCACAAAAATAATAAAATAACAGATCAAAAGCGCCATCTGCAAGACGCTTCTTTGCTGATCAACTGAAAAAATCAAAGAGATGAATCCAAAGATAAGTAGCAGTATAAAGAACAATATGGATGGGTTATTAAAAAAGGCATTTTTTCTTATAGGCCAGAAAATTTGTGCAATTCTTCTCAAAAAAACCGGCATAATTAATGCCGTATAGAAAATGATTACATAAATTATTGCAACATCTAATTGTTTTGGAACAAAAGGAAGAAAAAAAAGAAGTAGAAGAGTAGTTATTTGATAAAAGAGCATATGTGGTTAGATTATAACAGAAAGATAAATATGGCTTTGGGAAATCTATTGCCCGCTGCTCTTGACACACCACACAAGACGTGATACTATCAGGTCGTAACCACATGATACTATGGGGCCTAATATTAGAGAAAGATTTACAAGAAGAGACTTTCTTAGATTAGCAGTCGCGGGAGCAGCTGCAACTCTTCTTGGGGCAGCATCCGGAAATGATAGAAGACAACCTGTACCTGCAGAAAAACCTTCTCTCTCCAAAAAAAAGACAGACTCAACTACTGCTTCTACACAATCTCCCCAAAACAATATAGGTGAAGCAGTAACAGCAGTTTTAAAAAGCAAAGCAGATCAATTCCCTCAATCAATCTCAGAATTTGCCAACAGAAGAACTGTTGAAGATATAGCCAATTTCATCAAAAACATTCATAGCGCCCAAACTGCAGAAGCATCTCCCGATACTGATTCCTCAGGAGGAATTTACGAAGTAACTCCAGATGGGGGAATCTATGTCACAAGAACCAATGGAGGAAAAGGTCCTGACTGGGGTTATCACTGGAATGGTCCTTTGCTTGAGGCATATAACAAAACAG
>MFNJ01000016.1 GCA_001782015.1 Candidatus Levybacteria bacterium RIFCSPHIGHO2_01_FULL_36_15 | reverse complement strand
CAGTTTTTTTATGGGAGTTGAACAAATAGATACAGCAAATGTTTTACCACAAAATTTCATGGTAAGACAAAGCATAAAAAATACTCTTATACTTGCCCGGAATAATTTTGTAAAAGAAGGTAATTTTCTATCGGGTAAAAAGGATAATCTTGCATACAGGCCCGAATTTGACAGACAGGAGTATTTGACGCTTGATAGCTTTAAAGATATTCATCCGGAAGAATATAAAGAAGCGCGAGAAGCGCTTGATGTGCGCACGAGACGTCAACTTGAGACTTTACTTGGGGAACGTTTTAATACCAGGTTAAGCGTAACAAGATATGAGATAAGAGATGGTCAAATTTTTGGAGAAAACTCGGACGAACCGTTTCTTGATGTTTTAAAAAGAGGCAGAGACTATAGAAAACTGCGTGGTAATTCGGTTGACCATACGCGTGAAAGTGCGGAAGTTGACGGGTTTATTGAGACAGAGAAAATTCTGTGTGATAAAGATACGCAAGTTGATACAACGGTTGTGTCTGTTTCATCTCCCGGACAAAAAGGATCGGATTACGAACATAATTTTTATGACGTTTTTGCACTTTGCGCGGATGAGAAGGGCAAGTATATTAAAGCCGTAAGATACAGTTCTTCGCTTACCAATAAAGAATACGTTGAAAAACTAAAAGAAATAAAACCTGATTTGAAAATTCCGGATATAGCAGATGATGTTTATTTTTTATCAAATCCTATGAAACTAGATCCAAATTCCAAGTTTGTTCTTGAGGATAGAATTCACAAACATTTTCACAAAGATCATGACTACATGACGGAAGATGATTTCCAATTTATTGTAGTCGGATGTTCTCAGCTAACTACAGAATACACAAAAGCATTAGCGGAAAATCCGAAAGATGAAAAAAGCCAACTTTTAATTCTAAACGCAATATTAAATCGAGCAGACGAGATTGCTGATAGAATAAAAAAGAAGCATGAGGTTTCTATTGGCACAGTAAAAGCGCAAAAAGAATACAGAGTAGAAATTCATCCTTCCACTTTTGCGGCTCAGGTTTTAACACGCGAACAAATGTATCTTTTAGGAAGCAAGCCCGTGAGAAGAGTTAATACGGGTTGCGGAAGCTCAGGCGGTTTTTTACTGAGTAACTCTTCTTCTGCAAGCAATAAGGTATTAACAAGACCAGCTGGACCTTTCAGCGTTGCGGATTTTGGAAAGAAGGAGACAAGTCAGGAAATTAATAATATTTCTGAGGCAAGAATTATTAAATGCAAGTGCCGTGTTTGCGGTGCGGAAAACGTGAAGGCAAGAATAGCAGACGGAAAAATTACTTGTCCGGAATGTAACGCGTCCGCAAATTATGAATGCTAGCTTAGGTTATTAGAAAAGATTGATTTAACAAAGAAAAATGCCACTTGAAATTTGGAAAAATTGGTTAATAATTATACCTGTAGCATGATTAATTTCATTACGGATGTCCTTTTTTCAAAAAAGTGTGTCAACTGCAAAAAGTTAGGCAGCTACATATGCCCGGAATGTTTTTCAACAATTTCTTTCAGTCCCAATTCCATTTGCCCTGTTTGCAATAAAAATTCCATAGATTCCTCAACACACTCTTTTTGTAAATCAGCAAGTCATCTTGACGGATTAACCTGCGGAGTTATTTACAAAGGAGTAGTAAGAAGACTTATTCACGAATTTAAATACAAGCCATATATAGCCGACTTAAAAAAAATTATTGCCAAGCTTTTGTATGAAGCGCTTGTCCAGGATGAAATTTTTTCAAAAATTCTGGAATTGAATCCTATTGTTGTGCCTGTTCCTCTTTATAAAATTAAGGAAAGAACAAGGGGATACAACCATGCGGCTTTAATCGCTAAAATCATTGCTGAGAAATTCTCTCTCCAGTTTTTAGATGACGCTTTAATAAGAGTTAAGGATACGAAGCCTCAATTTGATTTAAACAAAGACCAAAGGCGCAAAAATATTAAAGACGCTTTTGTGGTAAACAGAAATTTAGCTCTAAAAATTACGCAAAAACCTATTCTTCTGATAGATGATGTTATAACTACCTGTTCTACTCTTAACGAATGCGCAAGAATGCTTAAAAAGCAGGGAGCGAATTTAGTGTGGGGCGTAACTTTCGCCAGAGAACTGTAACTATGTGGAGATGGCCGAGTATGACTCGGCGTCCAAAGAAAACATTCTTAAAACTTCTACAAGCTTAGTCAGTTAATTTTGTCGCCTTATTGTTCTTAACTGACAAAATTAATAAGGTCAAGGTTTTATTTTAAAGTAAAAAGCCAAACCATCTCTTTTCACTTTTTTCTCAACTGTTTTTTGCCCATATCATCCCGTTGAGAAAAGATGATATGAACAGGCTTTGCAGATTACGCAAAGGCAAAATTGGGTCTTACGCCAAGCCCTGGGTAAACTGCTAGACCACTGTCCGAATTATCTTCGTCAGCATTTAATTTTTGAGCCTGTTTTACGACTATTGTTCAAAGTCGGCTTGCAATTTTAAAAGTGCGATCCTTGTCGATGCAATGCATCCCCAATTGAGCGTAATTATATCACATTTTGCCCATGTTTTTCAAATCCTGTTCAGCTTCCCGTTGTAGGTCACGCTCTTTAAGTACCCTCTTTTTTTCATAGGTTTTTCTGCCTCGGGCCAAGGCCAATTCCAGCTTAATAATACCATTGTGAATGTATATAGACAAGGGTATTATGGTGTAATTAGCTTGAGTAAGCCTTCCTTTCAGCACAAGTATCTCTTTTTTGTGAAGCAGCAGTTTTCGGGTTCTGTCTTCCTGGTATCCCTCTGCACGTGCGTATTTATAAGGAAAGACTTTAGCATTCACCAGGTATGCTTCTGAGCCTAGTATCTTAACATAAGACCCACTTAGGTCCGCGTGTCCTTCTTTGATTGCTTTTACTTCCGATCCCAAAAGCACAATTCCGGATTCAATTTTCTCTATTATTGCGTAAGAGGATGGAGCGTTTTTATTAAATATCTTCATACTGAGGTAATTTTAGCTTATTGAAGCAAAATTTAAAAGCTGGATATTATTAGCTTGATTTTAAGACTGGTTTTGGCAATAATGGAGTTTAACATTTAAGATTGATAAAATGAAAAATATTAAATACTGGATTATTGACAATCTTTATGCGTTAAGAGGAAGAGTGTCAATGTTTATTTTTAGGACACCACCCAAGCATTATCTTGAATATACAAAAAAAAGCAAAGTTTCTATAATTATTATTCCTGGTATTACTGCAGGTTGGGCGTACTTAAAGAAACTTGGAGATCGTATTTCTCTTGCCGGGCATCAGGTATATATAGTACCCAAGCTTGGACTGAACCTTTTAGATATTCCAGCATCTGCAAAAATTGTCAAGGAACTTATAGAGGAAAAAAATATTAAAAACTCTATAATTGTTGCTCATAGTAAAGGAGGTTTGGTAGGAAAGTATTATCTTGTTCACTATAATAAAAACAATCGTGTTTTAGGGATGGTCTCTGTAGCAACTCCTTATAGAGGATCTGAGTTGGCAAAAATGCTTCCTGTAAAGTCTTTCAAAGAACTTAGTCCGGGTAGTCAAGTAATAAAAGATTTAGGAAAGTACAGCAAGGTCAACCGAAATATTATTTCCATAAGTCCTGTTTTTGACAATTATATATTGTCAAAAAACGGCAACTATCTTGATGGTGCAGATAATATTACCGTAAATGTTAAAGGCCATAATAAGGTTGTTTTTAGCAAAGAAACAGAAAAAGAGGTTTTACTGGCTATAGAAAAGATAAGAACAGAACCTGTTGTACTATAGGGTTCCAGTTGAAGTTGACTAAAAATGTGGATAACTTGGGTATAACCTTTTATTATAGGATTACAGTTTTAATTATAGAGATCAGAAGCTGAAAGAAAAAACTTGAGTAGTAGTTGAGACAAAGATTTTTTTGTTTTTCTCATCAACGCAAAAACTATTTATTTTGCCCATACTCCGAAGGTCCCACTGATTTTGATACTGACCTTTTTTGTCTATAGAAATGATCGCTTGATTATCTTTGTCTAATACATAGATACTCCCAAAATCTATATCTGTATAAATTATAGAGTTTTTCCCTATTTTCTTTGTGAGTCCCATTATGGAAAAAGTTTCTTCCGCGCCTTTTGTAAACTTTCTTATTTTTCCGCTTGCCTCAAGTATCCAGACAGAGCCGTCGATTGACAGGCTCACCGGATTATCAAGACTTACCTCATTTATAAGATATGATGATTGTTTGAAGTTTGGATCAGTATATTTTTCAACAGTCTTGTTATTTAAAACATATACATTTCCCAAAAAAGTATCCATTCCGCCGTAACCCGAATTTCCAGTCAAGTCTATAATTTTTTTATCAGTCTTATTTTGTCTGTCTATTCTATGGACGGTGCTGTCAGTTAGTACAAAAATATAGTTGTCGTCTCCAGTAATCTTTTTTGAATTTTCAGCATCAAGTGCAATTTCTTTTCCGATCTTGCCGTCATCTTTTGAGGCTATGATCAAGTTTGCGTTGCTGTCAATTATTGATAAATCTCCGCCCTTTATGTTGATTTGTTCTATTTGCTTGATTTTGCTTGAACTTTTAACATCAAAAACTAATTTTTGATCCTTTACGGATGTTGTTCTTATTCCATTTAGTTTTTCGTTTATTTGCAAAAGCAGTCCTTCAATTTTTTGACTTTCCACAGATCCTTCCTTAAACTTTGCTTTTGATGCTTCTAGTAGTTGTTTTGCGGACTGCAGATTATCTTCAGCAAGGTTTTTATTGACATTTAAAAGCGCAACGCCGTCATTGTATTTATTCTGAGCAGGGCTTAAGACGCTTTCCAGAAATACTGCGTTTTTCTTCTGCTCCTGTTTTGTTCTCTCAAAAGCTATTCCTACGATGAAAAGAAGAGATAAAACAACAATGGCCGTAACAATAACAGTTTTTCTTTTAAAGACCGCAAGCCTAAAAATTTTTTCCAAGCTTTGAATATTTATTTTTGGAAAACTTATCTTTGGGAAGGCAATTTTTCGCAACTGAACTTCTGGCGAAGTCTTCTGAAAACTTTCTGATTCAAGGGAATCTTGCCGTGTTTCAAAACTGGTAGTTTTTTGGTACTCCAAAACAATAGCTGCCTCATTTCCTATCGACCCCCCGTGAATTATGGGGGCAAGATTTTCTGATATTTCAAGTGTCCGAAGATTGTCTGTTAGTTCCGAAAGTCTGGCATGAGGTATTTTTTTAAAGAACCCATGCGTTTCAATTATTAAAATATCGCTATTTTCTAAATTGCCTGAAAAAGACAAGATTTGCATTTTAGATCCTTGGGCAACAATTCCAATTTTCCCTTTCCTTTTCAAAGCCACAGCCCCCTCTCCTGCTGTAACAATATAGAGAGTGTTATTTATTATGGTGGCAAGGACAATTGAGTAGGAAGTATCAGCGTTTATGCCCTCAACAGTTTTTGTAACAGCGCTTTTTACGTTTTTAAGGTTTTTCTCCTCAAGAGCAAAAAATTCTCTTTGTATTTTTTCAAGTATTATTTTTCCATAAGATGCAATGCTTTCCTCGGAGCTTTCTTTTTCAAGACTTATCACAACGTAAAGATTGAGAGTGGAATAGGCTTGAGCCCAGCAAGTTATGCTGGAGTTGGCTACAATTTTTGATAACAGAATATTGTCTTTCATGATTTCAACACAACTGATACTAGAAGTAAAGCTGATAAAATAATACTCAGATACGCAAAAAATTTAAATATAGGCGAAAAATTTATTTCATTAACCAGCTTATTCATGACAATTATTTGCCTTGACACAACTATTGTAAAAATCAAAAACATTGATATTGACATGATTAAAAATAACTTAGCCAATAAGTTTTGATTTGACAATATTTCTAAAAACGTTGCTAAATAATAATTATTTAGTTCCATGTTTTGGTTTTCCTATTAGATCTCCTAAGACTCGCATTATTTTTTCAGGTTCCGGAGCCGCATGGAACTCAAAATTTGCAATCTCGGCTGCAGTTTGGATAAATACATCCCCATAGTTAAAAATTGATCTTATTACCCCAACTTGAGTGTAACTCACATCTTGAATTAATTCAAGTTTTGTTTCAGAAACCATTCTAAAAAGTATTCCAGTAACATCAACATCTACAACTCTTTTATTAGTGACAAGACTTACGTTAAAATACCAAATTGCAAAGTTAATAATTATAAACTCAAAAACTATCAAATAATAAAAAATTGTAAAATAGATTTGGGTAAGCGGTGACAGATTTAAAAAAGGAAATCCAATTCGCAAAACCGGAAGAATAAGAATTGGTAAAAGCGCAAGAAGAATAGTTTCTGCAATCCAGATAAAATTTGTTACAAAATCGCGTCTTACAAGAAGTATTATGATCTCATCTTCTTCCTGATTTTCAAAGTTTACCGCTTGAGGATAAGCCATGAGGGTTGTGAAAGCGCCGGGTGTGAGGCCGGCCTTTATATTATAAGTATTAGTATGATTTTGTTCGCTGGTTTGATTTTTTTCCGACACATTCTGCTGATTATTGACAGTGGTTGCAGTTTGATCTTTTTTACCAAGAACAAATTCTCCCTGTAAATTACTCCTATTTGTTGAAGTCTTTGAGGGCATAGTAGCTATAATTTTAACACGTGTAAATTCAAGTATGCAAACTTGTTTTGCAGTTTTCCGCTCTTTACTAACAGGAATTATTTCAGTCTTTGTTTATTCCGTATGTTTCTTTAATAAAAAAATCTACACCGTCACTTTCCAATTTTATATAGGCGGTATTCAATACGCATCCGCTTGGCAGGTTCTTCAAAGTGTCGAATCCGAGGCGTATTAATAAACCGCGCATGACACTTCCGTGTGATACAACCAATACTGTTTTTCCGGCAAATGCTACGGCAACTTCTCTGAGTAAGATCAAGAAACGGGAAGTAGCCTGATCTAAGCTTTCCATTAAACCGCCGCCTGTATGCTTGAACTTTTCCTCATCGCTTAGATGAGCAAAATCTTTAAGTAACTTTAAATATTCTTTTCTGTTGTTTCCTTCAAATTTACCGAAACTTCTTTCTCTTAAAGCTTCATAAGTTTTGACCATAAGTTTTCTTTCCAGAGCGATTATCTCTGCTGTTTGCCTGGCGCGGCTCATGTCGGATGAAATGACAGCATCATAATGTATGCACTTTAATTTTTTTGCCAACTCTTTAGCCTGCAATTCTCCATTTGAATTCAAAGGAATATCTGTAAAGCTTAACATTAAGCCATTTTTATTCCATTCAGTTTGTCCGTGGCGGACTATATAGAATGTGGCAAGTTGCCTGTTAGATATTCTTGAGTCCATTTCAGTATTTTTACCTTTCATTACACAATCGTATTATATAAGTATTAAATTATTCTGTCCACTCAAAAGATTGCAAAGATAATTCCCATCAATTTAGAGCGTTTATTTTGAGCCAATATGTCCAGGTTTTGTCAGGTAAATGTCAAGCCGTGCAATAAAATTTCTTTATAATACAAAACTATGTTAAGGAGTTTAGAGGTAGAGGAAAGATCGCAAGTCAGCGATAGAAAAGTTGAAGCATTTGAAGCATTTGAGGCATTAAGAAATATAGGACTTAGAGAATATAACTACTTGGAGCTACAAGAGGCTTACGATAAGCTTACGCAAGCAGTCAGAACGGGAATATCAAGAAAAGAAGGATAATCTCACAAAACAGATGGGGGCGTTCAGGCTATACCCAGTCCTGTTGAGCCAATTACAGGCGAACAGCTCTCAAGGGTTCCCGTTGGAAAACGCGTTCTTGCCGGATCTTTCGGGGGAACAACATGGGTATCAGCAATTAGCGAAAAAGGGAAAGAAGGCGTAGCAACCAG
>MFNJ01000015.1 GCA_001782015.1 Candidatus Levybacteria bacterium RIFCSPHIGHO2_01_FULL_36_15 | reverse complement strand
TTTCTGAATGGCTGCCTGGAGTAACAATGCTTCATCCCTCTCTTCTTTTTTTAATTGCCATCTCACTTATTATTGTCTATAAATATATTAAACGCTTTAACAGAATAGAAATTGTTCTTTTTCTCTTTCTTCTTGTTGCAAGTCTTTTGAGTATCAAACAGGCTCCCCTGTGGGTAATCTTGGCAGTAATTATTGTCAATAAAGGCATATTGCACTTTAAGAATGATCTTCCCAAAATTGCTCTTAAAAGATTTGATGTTTTAATTTCAGTTCTTATTCTAATAGGTATCTTTCTTTTTATCCTTCAAGCCTATTTTGCCCTAAAGTCATCCTATCAGCTTTCCGAGAATGTGTTTTATCCTAAGAAGGCAACAGAGTATTTAAATAACAAGCACTTGGGTAAAAATGTTTTCTCCACGTTCAACTGGGGAGGATACCTTATTTGGCATCTTCCGCAAAGAAAGTTTTTTGTGGATGGAAGAATGCCCACCTGGAAAAACTTAAACTCAGGCAATCAAAGCTCTTATGCTTTCATGGAGTACAATGATATACTCACGGGTAAGGTTTCTCTGGGAAGTACTATCACCAGGTATGATATTGATACAGTTATTGTACCGGTTGAGAAAATAGTCAATAAAAAAAGTGTAGTCTATAAACTCAAATCTATTGGAAACAGACTATTAAAAGAGGATGAAATGTTTAGCTATCAAAACCTAATAAAACAACTGAAAGACTCAGGTTTTAAAGAGGTTTATAAAGATAACATTTCTATTGTTTACCGCAAATCTTAGCGTTTTTAATTTCCACGCTTTGTATGAGCTCAGTCTTCTGACAAAAAACTGTCATTCTGAGTGTAGCGAAGAATCTTCTTAGAAATAGATCCTTCGGCTTTTAGCCTCAGGATGACAAATCAGTGTAAGAAGTCTGAGTTCATACCACGCTTTACGATATTGACAATTACATTTTCTTGCGCCTATACTAAATTAGGGAATGAAAAAACCTTTTGCTTTTTTATTTATTATACTCGCTTCACTAATCGCTTTATCTATAAGCGCAGAATCTGTATACGCACAAAGTAATACTATCAATCCTCAATTGGTTGTTCCGGAAACAAACCCAGATGTTCCGCAAAATCTGCATACATTCGCGCAAAGTGTAACCATAGAAGTTTTATCCGCTGTTTCATGCCAGATTTCAGGTATAGGTTTTACGGATAATGGAAGGTGTCTTGGAGTAGATATAAAAACTGGAAAAATAGGGTATGTGTCAGGCGAATACGGCGCTATTGGTTTTGTAAGCTCCCTTATTGGAAAAACAACCACAAATATGAATATCTCCTCACGTGATTATTACACGTACCTATTCCAAAATTTTGGAATAGCGAAACCAGCTTACGCGCAGCAAGGCTTTATCCAATTAAGTCCTGTTATGACTTTATGGCAGTCAATGAGAAATATTGCATATCTTATTCTAGTCATTATATTTATTATAATCGGCCTTGGAATAATGCTCAGAATTCAGGTAGATCCAAGAACTGTCATGACAATTCAGAACCAAATACCCAAGGCAATTATTGGAATACTTCTGGTCACTTTTTCCTATGCTATTGTCGGATATCTTATTGACCTGATGTGGGTATCTGTTTATTTTTTACTTAGGATTTTTGCGGTAGCTGATCCTTTAATAGGAACGGCTCTACAGAATTCCGCGGCTCCTGTAACCGGCACGCCGCTTGATTTTGTTAATCAACTATTTGGCATGCCCTCTCTTAACCTGCCAGTCTTTGGCATCAAGACTCCTGCTCTTAATATAGGCGGTTTATTGCTGGCTATTACTGCATCCTTCACTGTAGGTCACGTCATGCAGGATTTTATTCAAGCCGCGCTTGGCTCCAGCATTTTTGGCCAAGCATTATCAGAGATTCTCATAATTGTTCCAACCTCACTACTCAAATATGTTGCATGTATAGGTAGTGGCTGGGGCATAACTTTAGCTGTTCCTCCTAGTATTAAAACTCCTGACTTTTTTTTCTGCGCGCGTGATGCAACTGCCTTTACTGCCGGAATAATTGGTGGCCTTATTGCCTTCCTTATTTTTTCCATAGCACTCCTCATAGCATTGATTAGGCTATGGTTTGCTCTTATAAAATCATTTGTATTTGTTTTTCTGGACGTGATCTTTGCGCCTCTCTGGATTATATCGGGTATTCTTCCGGGCGTATCAGGTTTTGGAAGCTGGATAAGAGATGTTGTAGCAAACTTATCGGTTTTTCCGACCGCAATAGCAATGTTTCTGATTGCAAAAGTGCTCATGGACGGAGTAATTACTGCTGGAGGAACGAATAACTTTTTCATGCCTCCTCTTATTGGCAACGTTGGTGGCGTTGACGGACCAGCAATAATTGCCTCGTTACTTGGGCTTGGAATCATTCTTATGACGCCCGCCGCGGTTACCATGGTTAGGGACACTTTGAAAGCGCCTACATTTAAATATATTGCCGCCATAGGTGCTTCCATTGGAGCAGGCGCTGCGGTAGGAAATGCCGGCATTGACAGAGGCTGGTACAGGCTCACAAGACCATATAACTACCAGACAAGACAACCTGCCGGTCCGCTAAGAACTTTTGTTGTTGGACGACCTGACTACAAAAATGACGCAGGACAAATTGTAAAAAGAGGTAAATGGCAAGGAAGAATTGCAAGGCTACTCGGAGAAGCGCAGGAAATACCGCAATAATTCAATTATTAAAGCGAGCCTCTTAATATTTCTTGGAGTAATCTTTTAACAGATCTCCATCCTCCAAGTATTGTAGCTGAAGCCATACCATAACCAAGTTCTTCTTTGAACGCGTCTATCCATCTTGCCTCTCCTACTGTTCCTATTTTTTTATCAAACTCTTCCCATGTGAAAAATGGAGCGTCCTGATTAAACTCCCTGATTTTTTCCTTAACTTTCTTTTTTTCCATCCTCCACTTGCCAGTCGCTTGATCTTGCACGGAAACCATCTTCCATCTTTTTACCTCTCTTTCAATTTCCTTAACTTTAAGAGACCATGCAGAAAAAGCAGTTTGTATGAGAGCAAGTTGTTCTGTTCCCCACCTTATTTGTCCCGCATGATACCTTCTTCTGTTTTTGAGCTCCTGGGCAAGTATCCAGGCCATTAAATCTCTTGCCACTTTTGTTTCCTTATCGGTTTTACTAAATTCAGCACTTCCGTCCGGCCTTATTCTTTCATACATTCCCATTCCTTTACCTTTTTCCGATTCTATCTTTTGTGAAGAAGTTACATCAGAATCAAACAGCAGTTGTCTCAAAGTAGTGGTTTTAAATTTCAATTTTCTGTTTCTGGGGTCATTAATATCATCTACTTCTTTTACCCAACCCCTTACTTTCTGATCCCACAAAAAGTTCGGCTGGTCAAAACAGTACCTTAAATCGTGCCACAATCCGTCTTTTACCAGTTCATCAAACTTTGCCTGGTCAATAATCATTAATCCGGTTACAATATCACGCCTTACTATTTCAGCCAGGTTTAAACCATGTTTCTCCAAAAACAGCGCCACTTTATGGCCATTATGTATATGCTCAAGCGCAAATTGCCTTTGCGCGTTTCCAGTAAATTCAAAGTTGTCAATATCACTATCAAGATCCATTACAATTTCCGGTGCTTTTGTTTGTCCTGTAGCCTTCCCGTTTCTATCTATACCTCTTTCCTCATTCGTAAGTTCTCCGTTTGTCCCCATAAGAACATCAAGCAAAGTTTTATCAAAGCCGCTGCGGCCATCCACTCTTACTTTAAGCCCCTGCCACCAGTCCACTCCAACCTGATTTATTCCAAATAATGTTTCTATGTCTCCCGATGCTCCTCTTGCTTCAGCCTGCCTGATCCTGTTTTCTTTATGATGAATTCTGACAGTATCTTTATCAAAACCTATACCGCCTGTTTCATTGTATGCTGATATTCCGGTCCAATAGGTAAAAGAAAAAGCCCACGCGTTCGCGTAATCAAGGTCTTCTTTTACTTGCCTTATTTTCTTTTGGGCCTCAGGCGTATTTATATCAACACCCTGAGCTCTAAGCCTTCTTTCTATCGCATCTTCCTCTGCTTTTTTAACTCCTGCTTTCATGGCAGCCTGAATAGTGGTGAATTTTGGCAGTTCTTCTTTTACTCCTGCATAAATATTCAGATCAATGAACTCTGCGTTTTCTTTGCCTTCTTCACCTACTTTTGTCCAGTCTGTTCCGGTTGGATTATCCACTGCTTTACCAAATCTATGTCTCCAGGCTTTTAGGGCAAACATTCTCTTGTCTTGGATCAGCGCGTCAAAAACTGTTCTGTCAACTCCTGTTTTTGCTCTGAGTTTTTCAAAAAACGCATCCCGATCTTCTGTTCTGCCAAATATATCCGGCTCCAACTTTTCCAAATCTTCCAACTCTTTTTTATCTTTATCTGGATCCAGTCGCGCTTTACTTGGAGGTTCTCTATGCCAGTTTTCTTTATATTTATCTTTTCTTGCTTTCCTTATTGCTTCTATTTCTTTATCAAATACTTCTCTTACTATCTCACCAAAGAATTCATCCATACCATCCTCCGGCCTACCTACTTTTTCTCCTTTTTCCTCACGGTCTGCAATACCCTTATCTCTTCCTAGAACCTGTTTAAGCATATATTCATCAGGCAAAAACCTGTATCCCAGAACAAGCCTTCTTATATCTCTTCCTACTTTCCCCTGTTTTTCCTGTTCAATGTCAGAAGTGTCAATACCAGGATGCGCAAGTTTTAGTTTCATAATCTGGTCAAAAGCTTCTCCTTTTTCTGTTTCCTGGATTCCAGGAAGCTTTAGCATCCTCAAAAGCCTTGCTCTTTTTTTGGTAAATCTGTTCCAGTAATTCATTTCTACCTGTTTCTCAGCTACTTTTTGCGCGCTTCCCATAATAGCCCTGTAACCCGCGTCAGCTGAGTGATTGTCAGAAAAAAGCCATGTTTCCAACAGTATCTGATCCTTTAGCGCTTCATATTCCAGATCTCTTCTTGCCGGAGGAATACTTTGTTCTCTTTGGGGTGAGGGAGGCGGGATAAAAGATTTGCTAACCCCTGTTGACTCGTCCACTATTTGCTTCGCAACGACCTCTTTTTTCATAAAATATTTTTCTGTAGAAAGGATTTCAAGAAGATTTATTGATCTGTAAAGTGTGGGGATACCAATTTGATTAAGAAGGTCAATCGGATCATCCGGGTTTAATCCGTGATAAAAAAGGGCTCTGCTTCTGACCCAGGCTAAAAAGTTCTCTGGATGAAATACCTCCGTACCATTTTTTACCTCTATAAGCTGAAACTCTCCGCCTCTTCTCCATTTGTCCTCAGCAGATACCATAATAAGTTCTGCCAGGTCATTAAGATTGTTAATTCTATACTCATCTATTTCTCTTCCTCCTTCTCTTGGAAGATCATCTTTAACCAAATCCGCAAGCTCTAAAGCCATTCCTTTTGCGCCTTCCGTATCTTTATCAGCCAGCAATTTGTCTATATTCTGTATTTTGGGCCTATAAACTTCCTCAAATTTTTTAGGGTCTTTAATTTTTACAAGCCTTGCGTATTGTTCTATTTTGTCAATAAGCGCCTGTTGGGTATTTGAATCTGTTGCTATGCTCAACTGCGCAAAAGCTCTAATCAAAACATCACGGCTCAAAGTTTGTGATTCCACTTGTCCTTTTATAATCCGTTCTTTAAGAGCTTCGCGGTCTTTTTTCCATTTATCTCTCCGTTTATTTTTTGCATTTTCTCGTTGCTCCGGCGTTAATTCCTTGTTGCTGTCCAATTCCTCAAACTCTTCATCGGGAATATCTTCTGGCATTTCCATCATTTTAGTTAACACAATCTCGGCGTTTTCTTCTTTTTCTTTTTTTTCTTTTTCGGTGGGTGCTTCACGAGCTTTCGATACTTCTTCTTCCTGTCTTCTTAACTCATCTTCCATTATTTCCCCAAGTTCTTTTTCAGCTTCTTCTCTTTTTTGTTGTGCTCCGGCAAGATCATTTTTTGCTTCTGCTATAACTGCTGCGTCCTTTTTGGCTTCTGCTTGTTTTAACTTTTCCTTTGCTTGATATTCCGCAATTACTGCCTCGTCAAACTTTTTTCTTGCGATATCTTTTTCAACCCGCTTTCTCTCATTTTCAATAAAAGCTTTTGTATATTCGTCCACTTTTTCTCTATCGCTTTTTTCTCCTTCTCCTCTGCCTTCCGGGCCGGTTGGAGAAACAGGAGGCGCGGGCGGCCGTTCTCCTCCCCCGCCCCCACCGGCTGCTCCCGCGGCGGCATCTTCTGGTGATTTTGGTTCTTCTCCCGGCCCTGCCCCACCACCCATTGGTATGCCAATCTCAGCAAACATTTTTTCCGAATCCGTCAGCGGCGTGCCTCTTCTTTCAACTACATCCTTCCACAACTTATCTGAAACTTCTGTATTTGCTTTTAGAAATTCCAGAAATGAAGGACTATCAGGAGATCTTGTTCCTGGAGATCCAGTTGCGCCTTCCTCGTTTTTTTGAAGTGGGGTTTTACCTTTCTCTAATTCTGTACGATCTTCACTCATAAAAAGCCTGCCTTCTCTTCCTAGTTTAGAGAAAGGGCTTTCCCTTGTCAACGTAAATTGACCTTCCGGTTGTGCTTTTTGAATCTGTTCTTTCATGCTGATGCCATGATACTTTTTTAATGATGCCTGTTCTTGATAAAAAACGCTCATAAAACCCACAAAAACCCCATAATTGCCTAACAAAGGTGGAAAACTGAATTTATGAGTTATAATAAAAGTAGAATACCTAATCGTTAAAATTCGAATACTTAAATTCGAAACCCGAAACAATACCAAATGACAGAAGTTAAAAATTCAAAACAATATGATCTGGAAGAAAGAACATTTGAATTTGCCAAAAATGTCAGAATCTTTGTTAAAAAATTGCCGAAAACTATAGTAAATATTGAAGATGGAAAACAATTGATAAGATCTTCTGGCTCTATAGGTGCGAACTATATAGAAGCAAATGAAGCATTAAGTAAAAAAGATTTTATTATGAGAATTAAGATTAGTAGAAAGGAAACAAAAGAAAGTAGATATTGGTTAAAGTTGATAAATATTAATAACTATGAATTTGAAGAAGAAAAGAAAAGACTGATAAAAGAATCTACTGAACTTATGAATATTTTTGGCTCAATCATTAGAAAGTCCGAATAGTTTTGAAAATTAGATATTTAGGGTTTTTAATTTGTTTCGGATTTCGATATTCGAATTTCGGATTTGAATAGTTTATAATTGATTAGGAATTAGAAATTTTAAATCTTATGGAACCCGCTCATTTTGAGGCTCTTTATCCGGAAGATACCAGATCTGAGGAGATTAAAAAAATCCTTGAGTTTGTAAAATCCGGCCGCGCAATTCAGATAGTCGGTCTTCCCGGAACAGGAAGAAGTAACCTCCTGGGTCTTCTCTCCTATAACAAGCAAGTAAGACTGAAGCATCTTGGAGAAAATAACAAATGGTTTCATTTTGTCTATATGGACTTTTCCGAAGTCAGAAAAAGACCTGCTTATGACGTAATAAAGTTTATTTTAATTTCCACCGCCTACTCCCTTTCGGAACGTGAACGCAAAGCTGAATACGAAACTGTTAATAAATTCCTAAAAGAAGCTATCAATTTTCAGGATGAGATGATTCTTTTTCAGGCGCTTAAAAAAACAATAGATTATCTTGCTATAGAAAAAGAGCTGACGATTGTATTTTTATTTGACAGATTTGAACAGTATATTCCCAATATCAGTGAAGAGTTTTTTTTGAATCTTAAGATTTTACGAAACAGGGCAAAGTACCGTTTTTCCTGTATTTTTTCACTTAACCGTCCGCTTGAGGACGTTGTGGAACCTTTCATTTTTACCGAATTTAACGAATTCCTAGAAGGGAATATTGTATATTTGAGAGTTTACGATCCTATCGGTATAGAGTTCAGGTTTTCCTATCTTGAAAAGGTTACCGGCAAAAAAGCAGACGCGCAAACTAAAAAAGAGCTTATAGCGCTCACCGGCGGGCACGGTAAAATTTCCCGGCTTGCGTATGAATCGGTTCTGTCAGAAGACGGTAAAATTTCTGATTTGAAATATTTTCTTTTGCAAAGAAGTGTTATCAACAAGTCTTTATCCCAGATCTGGGATTATTTATCTCCTGCCGAGCAAAACTTTTTGAGAGTTAAAGCAAAAACTGAGAAAGAAAACAAAGATTATAAGTATTTGGAAAATATAGGTCTTCTCAAAAACGGGAAAATAGCAATTCCGCTTTTTGAAGAATATATTAAAACCGCGCCTGTAGAAAAAACTGAAAACATAAGATTTGACGCGGAGAAAAATGAAATACTAAAAGGCGCGGAGCAAATAACAGAAAGGCTCTCGCCCTCCGAGTTCAGGCTCTTAAGGTTTATGTTGCTTAATCCGGATAAGATTTGTGAAAAAGATGAAATCATTCAAGCTGTCTGGAAGGATTCAAAAACTCAGGAGGGAGTAACTGATCAGGCGCTGGACCAGATAATT
>MFNJ01000014.1 GCA_001782015.1 Candidatus Levybacteria bacterium RIFCSPHIGHO2_01_FULL_36_15 | reverse complement strand
CTTATATACCAAGTTGAAAAATCATTTATGAATCTTTGCACATTTGCGATAGCGCTTATAGTATCATACTTTTCAAGATTATCAGTAACCTCTCTAATCAAAAGATGAAGAAGCGAAACAATCCATTTATCCAGAATATTATGAGTTAATTTATATTTTGTACTTGAAATCTGATAATTGTCTACATTTGCGTAAGAAACAAAAAAATTATAGATATTCCAGAGTATAAGCATCATTCCTTTCACCTGATTTCTATATTGTTCCTCAGAAATCAAAATATCTTCTCCCTTCATTACCGGGCTACCCATTAGGTAAAGCCGCAATGCATCTCCACCATACTGCTGAAGTAATTTTTTTGGATCAGGATAATTACCATAATTCTTACTCATTTTCCGGCCGTCTGTTCCCAGAATCACACCGGTAACAACTACATTCTTGTATTCGTTTGAGTCAAACAAAGCAGTTGAAATTACATGCAAAACATAAAACCACGCCCGAATTTGCCCAGTATACTCAACTATAAAGTCCGTTGGGAAGAAATCTTCCAGTCTGATATTTTCCTCAAAAGGAAAGTGATGCTCCGCGTAAGGCGCAGAACCTGCTTCTATCCAGCTGTCAAGCACTTCCGACACCCGCTTTGATTTTTCTCCACACTTACTGCAGATTACAGTAATCTCATCGATCTCAGGCTTATGAAGATCATTTATCTTTTGTCCTGAGGTTTCCTCAAGTTCCTTAATTGAACCAGGAATAAATCGCTCTTGGCATCTCTGACATTCCCATACAGGCACAGGCGAACCCCAATATCTGCTTCTTGAAATACACCAGTCGGGTGCTGCCTCCAGACTTTTTAAGAATCTTCCATACTTGAAATGTTTGGGAAACCAGTTTATAGGTTCGTTACTCTTTTTAAGCCGCTCTTTAAGATCTTGTACGTTCACAAACCATGCGTTCTGGGGAGCATAATAGAGTCTTGTATGGCAGCGCCAACACAATGGGACACTATGCACCAGCTCTTCATCTTTATATAATAAATTTCGTTCAGCCAAGTCCTGGTTAACCTCTTTATTTGCTTTAAGATAATACATTCCTCCAAATTTAGGTACATCTTTTTTTATTATCCCTTCTTCATCAAGATGCATTTCTATGTGTATGTTGTCTTTCTTCATTGCAGCCAAATCCTCTTCTCCATAAGCAGCGATTGTTACAACTCCCGTACCTTCCTCTGCGGTAACAAAATCCCCACCGATTAGCTCATATGCTTTTTCACCAATCTCTATTGGGTAATAATCATAATGCGGAACAAATTTTTTCCCAATAAGCTTCTTACCTTGAAATTCTTCCACAATCTCATAAGGCTCATTTTTAAGCATCTTTAAGGTGGTTTTGGCCAAAATATAATATTCACCGCCCTGCCTCACCTTCACATATACAAGATCAGGATTAACAGCCAAAGCCAGAGTCACAATTTTATTCCAGGGAGTTGTTGACCAAGCAAGGATATAAGTATCTTTTGAATCTTTCAACGGATATTTATAAACTGAAGCCGGATCGGTAATCTCTTTATAGTTTTCAGCATCCATAGCAACTTCAAAATTTGAAATAGGAGTTGCGCAGTGAGGACAATATAACGACACCCTTAGGCCTTTATAAATATGCCCTTTATCATACATTTGTTTAAACACCCACATCACAGTTTCCATATATGATAAATCCATTGTTCTGTATGCATTTTCAAAATCCACCCAGCGGCCAATATGATCTATATACCATTCCCACTCTTTGGAAGATTCACTCACATATAATTTACATTCTTCTATAAACCTTTTTACTCCAATTTTTCCTTCTATTTCACGCTTGCTTTTAATACCTAGTTTGATTTCTACCTTATTTTCTGCAGGCAAACCATGTACATCCCATCCCCAAACGCGTCTCACTCTATACCCTTTCATTGTCCAAAAGCGCGGAAAAATATCTTTTGGAATAGAAACCAATAGGGTTCCGTAATGGGGAAGACCGGTAATAAAAGGCGGACCATCCAAAAATGTCCATTTTTTATCTTCCGGGCGGTTCTTAACAGATTTCTCAAAAATCTTGTTTTGTTTCCAGTATCTTAATATTTCTTCCTCAAGTTTTGGAAAATCAACTTTAGCTGATACATTTTTGAACATGATAGGAATATTATAGAGAAAGAAGCTTATATCTTCAAGTTTGTTTATCATATCAAAATGTATTAAAAAAATAAAAGTGAAAAATATGTTTTTAGCAGTCCTTGACAAAGAAATAAAGTATATAATAAATTTATAAGCATGAAGCACGAATTTGATATATTTGGAAAATATTGGTTCGGACAGGAGATTGATACCGTTATTACGGCACATGAATTCTCCAGAAAAGAATACGACATTTTTCAGAAAAAAGACAAAAAATCCCTGAGAGAAGGCGAAAAGCTATACATAGGAGAGCCTTACGAATGGATTACGCCGGATTGGCAACCAACGCTTGGGACCAGAAACGGAAGGATATATGAAATTCTGCTTGAGCATCAGGAAAAAGATAAGGAACAGGCAAATTCAATTATGCACGTAATTATAAATTTATTTAATAGAGAATTTCATGTATATGACAAACATCCGTTTCTTTCCAAAAAATATATTTGGGAATTACCAAATGCCATAATAATTGTTAATAAAAAAAGGGGGAAAGGCTTGCATGTTATATCTGTTGTTACAACCTGTTTTAATTTACACATTCTAACACCTACATCTGCACCACCACGGAACAGCTAAAACTATAAGTTTTTAAATTTATCCCTTAAAAATTCTGCTAGAATAATAATTATGAGATTTAAAAGCGGGTTCAAACAAGTGAAGCATGTATTCACAAATTTGGGGAAAATGCTTATTTTAGCCTGGCAGATGGATAGAAGAGTAACTTTCGGTTATTACTTTACGGCATTTTTAGGAGCATTCACTCCCCTTATTGGAAGTTTAACGCTTAAATATTTAATTGACAATCTTATTGCAAACGGAACACTTAAAGCTTCTACCTCAATTCCTTTTATTATAATTGTTGTTCTTGCAACCAGATACATACTTTCCTTAGCAGAAAATATTATTCAATGGGGATTAGGCAGAACTTATTTTGATTATTTATTCCGTTACAAAATTCAAAATGAACTAAACAGAAAATTTTATGACAAACTGTCCAATTTAGATATTGCATATCTGGAAGACCCAAAAACACAAAACCTGATTTCCAAAGTACGAGATACTGTTACCTGGCGGCCGCCTGATTTTTTGAGAGAATTTTCATATTTTTTCGGTAATTTTGTTTCCTATATTGCGGCATTTATTATTCTGTTGCCTTTTGGGTGGTGGATTCCGACAGCTATCACACTAATAGCACTACCAAGACTTTTGTTAAGAGCAAGATACGGAACAATCCAATGGTCTATTTACGGATCAGGCGCTCCCCAAGTAAGAAAATTATGGTATTTAACCTGGCTTCTTGCTTCACCCGAAGCGATAAGAGAAATGAAAATATTCCAATCTCAAAAAACACTTCTTCAAAGATTGAAAGAGGTTCAGGAGTATCTCTTTAATTTAAATAAAAAACCTCTTGATAATTATCTTCGCCAGCTCACCTATCCTCCGATTTTAGAAGCTGTTGTTTTATTTGTAATTGCCTATCTACAATTACCTAATGTCCTATCAGGAATAATTACAATAGGTAGTTTCACGCTGTTAATTAATATGATAGACCAGCTAAACGGAAGTGTTTCCGCCTCCGTAATTACTTTTGGTGAAATGTACGAGCATAATTTATATATTGATCACTACCTTGAAATTTCAAAGCTTCCAAAACTTATTAAAGAAGCAGAAAAAGCTGTTGTTTTTGAAAAGATTGCTCCTCCCAAAATAGAATTTAAGAATGTTACTTTTGCCTATCCGCATGGACCTAAAGTACTCAAAAATATTTCTCTTGTTATTGAACCTGGAGAAAGCGTTGCTTTTGTTGGGGAAAACGGAGCCGGTAAATCAACTATTATTAAACTTGTTTGCCGCTTCTATGATGTAACCGAAGGAGAAATTTTAGTAAACGGAGTAAACATAAAAGACATAAAACTTTCCAACTGGTATCAATTTATGGGAACGCTTTTTCAGGATTTTGTTCATTATTACCTTACTGTAAAAGATAACATCATTTTGGGAAACCCCAGTAAAGTAGATGAACAGCAAGTAGTTGAAGCGTCCAAAAAAGCAGGAGCGCATGAATTTATAGATAAACTTCCAAAGAAATTTGATCAAGTACTTGGGCGTGAGTATGAAGAAGGAGTAGAGCTGTCAATTGGTCAGTGGCAAAAACTGGCAATAGCAAGAGCATTTTATCAGTCCTCCCCACTTTTGATTTTAGATGAACCAACAAGTGCTATTGACGCAGAAGCAGAATACGAAATATTCAATAATCTTGAGAAAGAGTACAAAAATAAAACATTAATTCTTGTCTCACATAGATTCTCAACTGTCAGAAATGCCAATAAAATATTTGTGATAGAAAATGGACAAATTATAGAAAGAGGTACACATGATAAATTATTGGCAATTAACGGTAAATACGCACACATGTTTCAAACACAAGCAAAAGGATATAAATAATTAGAAATCAAAAAAGATATCTCAAATAATATTACTTGTATTATAAATATAAATTTTAGTGGCACTTCACATCTAATTCCTGATGTACCGGAAATGCTTTATCTATTGCTTGCTTAATATCCAAAGCACAACCTTCTTCTTCCATTATTTTTCTCATCGTAGAAGAAACAGCTTGACCCACAGCTTCTCCAGGAGCTATATGATGTTTTATGGATCGACTTGACCTTGCTGTTGAGGCGGAGCACACAGTCATCAACGCGTTCGTACCGGCAACAGCAAGTTTTTCCACGTGACCTCTGGCAACATCAATTACTCGTTCACAAGTGTGAGCATCTATGCCCGCACCTTCCATTATTCTACCCACTCTCGATAAAGCTGTGACTCGGTAATATTCTTCGACAGGATTTTTTGGATTTTCTACCATAATTTAAATATTGATTGTATTAAATTAAGTCTATCAAAGTAAGCATAAAAGTCAATAGGATAATATAATTAATATATAAGTTAGTATAAAATACTTCTAATTTAAAGTAATTATTGAGTTAATTATTTACTGAAAAAGTCATTAATCAGATTCTGAAAGAATTTAAGTAATCTCTATTCATTCTTTTCCAAAAGTAAGGGCCGCCAAAAATAAACGGCGTTGCGCATTCAAAAAGATCAGCTCCGGCTCTTTGAATTTTTTTTAGTTTATCAAAGCTCCCAATTCCTCCGCAAGCAATTTTAACTAAAGGATCGCCTCCCAATTCCCTGTCAAATTTAGTTACCTGCTCCATTGTGGAAAGTGACCTTTCAAAAAGCAACGGTCCGCTTAAACCGCCTTTGTAAGCCGCGTATTTTTCTCTTTCGCCAGTTCTGTCAGTAGTTGTATTTGTAGCTTTTATTGCCTGAAAATTGCATTCTTTGGCAGTCAGAACAATTAATTTTATGTCTTCCGGCGTCATATCAGGACCGATTTTTGCAATTTTAGGTATTATAATACCAGTTCTTGCTTCAATTGTATCCGCAGCTTTTGCAAATCCTCTCATGGTTTGCACCGCTTCATCTATACGTTTTTGTTTCTCAGAGTCTAAGGTGTTTGGGCAATGAAGGTTAAGCGTATTCCATGAAGGATGAATGCGATAAACAATTTCAAGGCTTTGTCTTAAATCCGCAACAGAAGACTCTATATCACCAAGACCAGGTGTTGGCGCAAGGTTAAAACCAAACGGTTTACAAATTTTATCCTGAACATTCTTTATATTTTCTACGCCTTTTTCCGTTCCCAGGTTGGGCAGTCCCATCCAATTAACGATTGTCCCGTCGGGAAATCTTCTTATTCTTTTCACTTTTACTTTTCTTCCGTCTGGAAATGTTTCTACTTTTGGATTACCGTCTGTTTTTTGAAAAGTAAAAGTACCAATGTCTTCTCCTCCTGCTCCCATCGCGGCAATTATACATGCACCAGGTCCATACTTGACAATTCCGGCAGCAAGAAGGATTGGTGATGGAAATTCAATTCCCATCATCTCCACCACAAGCTTTCTATCTTCTATCCCAAATTCCTGTTTTACAGCTTTTAAAAATAAATCTGACTTTTCAAAACGGCTGAATACTTTAAAAAGAAGATCATGCGTTGCTTCAGGATCAAAGGAAGTTACAGGCAAAATTGCATGCTTATATAATAAATTAGCAAACCTTTCTTTACTCATGAAGCAGTTACCAAATTTTCAGGATATATTTTAACACTTTTTTTAATTATTTAAATTAAGCTGTAAGTTTAATTTAAAACACCTGACTTATAACAATAGTAAGCTGGCAGAAATTTAGATATTAAATGTTGTGTTATAATTACTTTTAGCCGGATGAAACAATTTATGATAAAACCAAATTTATCAGTTTTAAAGGTTGGCATTATCTCTCAATTTCCTGGTTATCTTTGGAAAAATAAACTCTTGTGGACTATTCCGATATTTCTTTTCTTACTTTTATTTATATTCATTCTTATATTTACCCAGGGAACAGGACTTGGATCTTTTATTTACCGTTTATTTTAAAGTAATAATGTAAGCATCAATTGCTTAATAAATAATGAGATTTAATATAATTTGCCACTTGTTCTGCAACTATTTCGTTTCCTTTACTGCTTAAATGACCGTCATATTTTAAATATGGGTACTGGGAAATATCAGTCTTATCATCAATTTTTTTTACGTAATCTTTGAACGTGCCTCCGGTATCAAGGAAAAATAAATCATTTTCTGACGCAAATTCTTTTAAAAGTTTAGTTTCAACAATTGCCTGATTCTTCTCACCAGGATTTCTTCCGGTTGCTTTATTTAGGTAAATCTCACCCCTATTATGAAATACAAGTAACATTACTTTGGCACGTTCAGTTTTTGCTTTTTTTGAAATTTCCTCAAAAGAGGATATTGTTTTTTTCCATTCCTGGTTTTCCTCAAGCTTGTTTTTGCTAAGTATTGTATTGAATGCATCTTCCATTTCTTTCTTATATCTTTGCATTTTACCGATAGATATCATTTTATCCGCAATCATCAATTTTTCAGACATGAATCTTGTGTCCTTCGAATATACGGGGTCAGTACTGTATTTATAAAGTTCTATCGTGCGGTTGATATTTTTCCACACAAAAAACAACGCGGCCGAAATAACAAATTTGAATTGTACCCTTTCTTCACTACCACCGCTTATATCGTGTTGTACTAAGCGCCCGATTGCGCTTGGAAGATTTCTGCTTTTTGCAATTTCCTTTTCATCCCCTAATAATAGACCTTCACGGTCATATGCACCAGTCAAATAACCAATTATGACAAGCCTGGGCTTTAATTTAAGACCGTATAATTTAAAAGTTCCATTCATCTGGGAAGGTGCATAGCCTTGTACGCCTAAAGAATAAGCATTGATACCCAAAGAATTTAGTTTTGAAACCCAAGTGTTATCAGTTTTTACTCCCAGCCCTTCAGTAAAACTATCCCCAAGCGCAATAACATCAAACTGATTTCTTTTGGAAAGTTTGAGATTATTTTTATATCCACGGTTATCTGTTACCCATTCATATTCAAAATCATACTCATTACCATATTCACCCGGAACACGGATGAGGACATTTGCCTTTGGTTTTGCGAATGGACTTTGATCAAGATACTCTACCGCTTTACTTTTCATTTCTTTCGTAACACTACTTTCAACAAAATTCGCAATATATCTTGGGTAAATTGAAGGAAAGACAACATACAGTAACTGAGCAAGCAATATAAAGAAAATAAAAATAAATATACTTACCTGAAGGTTTCTGAAAAAAGTAAATATTGTATTTTTTATCCAAATATTTAAAAGGCTTAAAAATGCAACCAGTAAAAATATTCTTAACAATAAATCTTTGGTTTCTTGCGGGATATATTCAGGAATTAAAATGAATAAAATAGCAGCTAAATTTATAAGTAATATATAAAGATACGGATTTTCTTTAAAAAGTTTCTTAATCGCATCAGGCTTTAATAACTCCAAAATTTTTCCACGCATTTATATGATTATAGTCAACAGAAGGATGAAGATCAATTGATAGCGTACAAAAACTCTTCTTTCAGCCTTTGGAATAGCAGATTCAGTAAGATATATTTTATCGGACGGAGAATTTTTCATTCTATTTAAATAATTCTTCCCTTTTCTCATGAAATTCTTCTTCTGTTATAGCCTCACTCCTTCGTAAACCAACTAATTTTTCTAATTCATCAATTCTTCTATAACTTTCTTCGATAGCTCTTTTTTCTTCTCCTGTTAATCCTTTTTGCTCTCTTCTCTCTTCGTAAATTTTCATGTATTTTCTTCCTTCAGCAATAAATAAGCCTCTTAACTCCGGTTTTAATATATGTTCTTTGTCTTTTTCCCATCTGAAGATCGTTAAGGGTATATTTATAAAACCAAGTTCATATTTTTCACTGACTCTATTCCACATTTCTGTATCTTCATGAATTTTTAAATCCTCATTAAAATATCCCATCTGATCAAAAATAGATTTTTTTACCATAACCGATGATATATGAATAGGAGTAAGTTGTACGAATCCCGGTAAGTTAAATCTTCTTTTTCTTTCATCCGACATATTTGTTGCTTGAAATCGTGTTTTTTCCAATTTATTTCCGTCAACTTCTATATATTGATCTGTATAAGCAAGAGGAATACCCGGATGAGATTTCAGATAATCAAGTTGTTCTTTCAAAATACCAGGAAGCCATAAATCATCAGAATCTAAGAAAGCAACATATTGCCCCATCGCATTTTTAATGCCTATATTTCTTACTTTTGATATACCACTATGATCAACTGAAATAATCCTAATAGGTAAATTTAGGGATCCAAGATGTTCTTTTGTTCCATCGATTGATCCATCGTCAACAACAATTACTTCATAATTTTTAGGTTCTTGTAGCAAAACACTTCCTATTGCCTCAGCAACTAAGTATTCCTGTTATATGTTGGAATAACAACACTAATTAATGATTCCATGAGAGAATTATAACATTTACAGGATTTTTTTTACCAAAATTGCTATAATCTTATCTGTGATTACTACAAAATCAACTCTTTATACAAAAGAAGGAATTGAAAAACTTAGAGAGAAATTTGATACTTATATAAAAACAGTTATAGATATTAAGAAAAAGATTTGAAGATTTGACAAAAATTTTTTTTCAAGTAATTTATGAATAACCAAAAAATCGCAATTGAATCACTTTCAATGGATCTTATGAGAGTCGCACTAGGTTACCAAAGAGGATCAATTTCAATGGCAAAACGTTTTTCCAAAGAAGCACAAAAAAGATGTAGTGAAATCGATGCGTCACATGTAAAACCTTATTTTGCAAAAATTCTTAAAAAGCTAACTTTAGTTCTTAGAGATTCTGGAAAAGACCGAATTGCAGAAGATATTCTAATGCATAGTGTAATATGTAAAAACTACGCAAAGAAATTTTGCTAAATTTAATTTTTGTTGGAGGAAGGCCGGTATTTTATAAACAAAAACAATTAATAACTTCAATTTCTACTAAAAAATCCTAAAAGATATTTTGTATCCTTAAGTTTTTAGAACATTATCAAAGAAATAAAAAATCAGTTATCACAAATTCGTCGTAGATAATCTTGCATTTTTTTTATTATTACTTTACAATAATTTTTGTGATAGACCCCTATAGGATGATTGTCGTTAATATATTTATATCCTCCCTGCTAGGAATATCCTTTCTAATCTATTGCTTTGTATGGCCTAAAAAAAAATTTAATTTTTTAGCGGCGTTAATACTTATATCTTTGCTTCCCGTAATTAGTATTCTTAGAAAAGGTTCTTATGAAAGCGGCCACTTAGCTTTACACGTAAATTATACGATTGAATTCTATGAAAATTTAATTGCAGGTAATATTTTTCCTCAATGGGCAGACATCGGTTATGGCTTTCCTATTCATATTTTTCAATATCCGCTACCTTATTATGCTGCATCTATTTTCCATTTTATTGGATTTTCTTTTCTTAATAGTGTTAAGCTCGTATTATTTTTTACCTATATTCTTTCCGGAATAACCATGTATCTTTGGATAAAAGAAGAATTCGGGAAAATACCTGGATTTGTGTCAGCTATCCTTTATCTTTTTGCCCCCGCCCATCTTGTTGACATGCATTTTGTTGTCAGTTTGGGAGAAAGTGCGGTTTTTGCTTTCATACCACTAGCTTTCTTTTCTACTAAAAAATTTATAGAAACAGGCAAAACTGTTTTCTTTGTACTGCTTAGTATAAGTGTAGCTTCTTTAATTCTAACGCATCCTATGGTGACGATAATAATTTTTTATTTTTTAATAGTTTATGCTTTAATAATTTGGTTCTTAAAAAAAAAGAGAAAAGTCAAACTTATAGTGTATTATTTTATTTCTATATTGTTCGGTTTAATGCTTTCAATTTTTTATTGGTTACCTCTAATATCAGAGGAGAAATACACAATGTATACTTTAACATTACCAATACCTGGATTTCTGACAATAAAAGAATTACTATATTCTCCTGCGTTATTTGGGTTACTTTTTCAAGGTAATCAGGGTAAATCATATAATTTAATTGGCTATGCACATCTAATTTTATTATTTATATCAATCTTTTTTTATTTAAAAAAAATTTTCAACACGCATGAAAAAATTATTTTATTATTTTTCTTGGGATCTTTTAGCATTTTAATACTATTAATGCTGCCTATTTCAAAACCAATATGGAAACTGATCCCATATATTAACAATATTCAATCTGTTGCAAGACTCCTTGTACCCATTTCTTTTGTTACTTCTGCAATTGCTGGTATAGTTGTGGGAAAGATTAATAAAAAATGGTTAATAGTGCTTATATGTATTTTCACAATATATACAACAATACTTAACTGGGGCAATAGAAAAATGGTTCCTGAAAACAGAGATATTTATGTGGGATATGGAGAAATGTATACAGAATATTACGAACGAGATAATCCATTTTATCAAAAAAATTATAATTTTGATGGATACATCTTGAAAAGACCTTCTGGAAAAAACATTGAAATCGTAACAGGCAAGGCTAATTTATTAGAAATAAACAGAAACCCAACAAAACATGAGTACATAATGCAGGTAAAAGAAGCAACCACATTTAAAGAAAATACTTTCTATTTTCCAGGTTGGACATTAATGGTCAATAACAAATTACACAAAATTAATTATCAAAATCTTAATAACCTAGGAATCATTACTTTTGATTTAAACCCAGGTTTATATAAAACAGAACTCATATTCAACAACACTCCTGTTAGAAGTTTTTCCCAATCAATTAGTATTTTTACGTTTATTTTATTAACTTTATGTACTATATTTACAGCAAGACAATCTGTATTAATATCAGCAAAAAGATTTATCAAGCGCACACAATTAAATGTAGAAAAGTTATCTATAAAGCTTTAATTCTTCTGTTTGAGAGATATGGGGATTTTATAACAGAAAGTATTTTTATACTCTTTTTGAGCTTTCAAAATATAATTTATATACCTCGTAGCTTTAATGTTTTTATTGGTTAATTTTAATTTGTTATGAACACATCGGTTTGAAGCTACAGAAGTATATGCAATTTTAAGAAAATCAAAGCAAAGTGGTATAAATTCAATCTCTACTTAAGACACCCAAAAGGAATTCTGCATTCTTAAGTCCTCAAGATAAATCTAACAAAGCAAACTACTCATGTCAAGATAACGCACAATTATTGGGTTTTTTGAGGTTTCTCTACTCTATTTATCATAAACTTTACAGGTTCAATCATGTTTATTGGCTGTATTTTTATTTCAGGGTGTCTTTGTTGAAAGACTCTAAAGATTTCGTCAGCAAAAGCCTGTCCAATCGTTTTAACTTTATCAAAGTCTAGAACAATAGTTTTATATTTTTCTAAACCTGCCAATATTCTTCTCGCTTGAGATCTAGAAATATAAATAGTACCTTGTATAAACAATCTAACTAATATTTCTGTTTTATCAAATCCAACTTCACCAGGTTCTGTTACAAATTTATTAAATATATCACTTAGATGTTTTTTAGAATGTATGCTAATTGTAAAAGTTACTTTTGTACCTTTTTTAATCTCGGTTGTTTCTTGAAAAAAAACATCCTTAATAAGATTATCTACTCTCATTTTGTAGCCAAAACTGTCTAACTCAAAAATATCAGCAACTTTAGATGTGAAAAATATTCCTTCTCCTGTATGTGAATGAGGTACAGTGGTAGTCTTACCTTTTGATAAATCCTGCATTGCTTCTATCTCCGATTTCAGTCCTCTTTTTTTCATAACGTTTCTAAATACCCCAATACCAAAATCGTTAATTACGAAGTTTAAATTTCTTGCGTCCACTCTCATTTCTATCTCTACATATTTTGACTCCGAGTGTTCAATTGCATTATTCAACATCTCGGTAAATGCATAAAACAGAATACTTGATACATTCTCATGTAAATTTTTAATAAGATCGTGTTTATCTCTAATGGAATTAAACACTCTGTGTTCTTCCAATGATTCTCTCTTAAATCTCAGCTTAATAGCTTCATATATCTGATCAGTATTTTGTGGTAAAGCATAAAATGCACTGGCAGTGCTACCGCCTTTAAGAAGTATCCCTTGCTTAACCATTTGATTTATTACAGAACTTACATATTGTCTTGTGTATTGTCCTTTGTAATAATTCACTATGTCTGCAGTCTTAAAAGTTTTGTTTTTATTAGCTACGTTTAAAATAGCTTGCTTAATATCCATAAGACATATTATATAACTATATACAAAAGTTGTCAACTTTCTATCTGTAGTTGTAAACTAAGTTGTCACATTATGTCGCACAAGTTTACGACATAGCTTTGAGGCTAAGTAGAGTTTTTACGGGGATCATTATTGGATTCGACAATAGATTTAGTCTGTCCTTCTGCAAGTACAAACCCTACAGATTCAATTCTTCCTATTCCGTCCAGAGTAGCTTCTAGTTTTGGAGATTTCCATATATCAGGCCCTTCTATCCGTCTGCCTCTCCAATTAAACCATGCCCAAAATCCTCCAGACATATTTTGTTTATAATGTTTTTTTCCTTTCCCGTCTATTTCATAAGGAACAGCAACAAAACGCTCCCCAAACTGAGGACCTCTTTTCCATCTGAATTTAGTTTCAAGTTGAATCACTACCCCTCTTGAGGATGCATCTGTAAAATCTGGATTTTCTTTACCTCTAGTCATATTAAATATTTATAACTAATTTAATTCTTTTGACGAAGAAATGCGGGGATGTCAAAAATGCTTTCTTCTTCATTTTCTGCTCTTCCGCTTTCTTCTCTTTTTACAACCTGTTCTTCTGCCGCGTCTGCGTTTGAAACCAATTGCTTGAGTCTTTTCCTTGCTTCATCAAAACCGGTAGCAATAACTGTAATCTTAATCTGATCATGTAGTGTTTCATCAATTGTTGCCCCAAAAATAATATTCGCGTCCGGATCAGCGGCTGATGAAATTATTCTTGATGCCTCATCAACTTCTGACATGGTCAGATCTGACCCTCCTGTTATGTTAAAAAGTACTCCACGTGCTCCTTCCATGGAAACTTCAAGAAGAGGGGAGGCTGTGGCCTGGCGTGCTGCATGCTGGGCTCTGTTTTCACCAACTCCTACTCCAATACCCATGAGAGCTGAACCTGAATCATTCATGATTGTTTTAACATCCGCAAAATCAACATTTATAAGTCCGGGGACTGTAATCAGATCCGCTATGCCCTGCACGCCCTGCGTCAGAACCGAGTCCGCAACCCTGAAAGCTTCAAGAAGAGATAATTTTTTATCAACAGTTTCTAAGATTCTCTGGTTTGGAATAACAATTAAAGTATCAACTTTATCTTTAAGATCCTCTATTCCTCCTTCAGCAGCAACCATCCTGCGCGTCCCCTCAAACATGAAAGGTTTGGTAACAACAGACACCGTAAGCGCACCAACGTCTTTTGCAATTGCCGCAATAACAGGTGTTGCGCCTGTTCCGGTTCCTCCACCCATTCCCGCAGTTAAGAAAACCATATCCGATCCTTCCAAAAGTTCTTTTATTTTTTCAGCGCTTTCCTCAGCGGCTTTTTTGCCTATTTCCGGATTTCCGCCAGAACCAAGACCCTTTGTGAGATTTTCACCTATCTGAATTTTTGTGACCGCCTGGCTCATAAGGAGTGCCTGCGCGTCTGTATTAACGGTAATAAAATCTACGCCTTTTATTTGGGACTGATAAATCATGGAGTTAATCGCGTTTCCTCCTCCTCCACCAATTCCGATTACTCGTATTTTTGCAAGACTAGCAGTTTGAGGTCTGATTAACATATAAAGTTTATCTTAAAAAGATGAACAAATAATAACACATATTTATAGTGGAATCAATGGAGGCAAATATAATTTTGAGCGAAAATAAAAGTTTTAAAGAATATAAAGTTATGGAAGAAAGCTTTTAAGTATTTTTTTCAATCTGTTGGTTACGCTTGATAAAAACTTCAGATTTAATGAAGGAATAAAGCTAGGCATAATCCCTAATGGCTCAGAAGCTTTATAATTTTTACCAAACATTACTAAACCGCATACTGTAGAAAATGAAGGGTCCTCTACTTCATCAATGAGCCCTGTCATTCCATACGGCATGCCAATCCTGACAGGCATTGAAAGCATTCTTTTTGCAGCATCAACCGCTCCAACCGTTTTTGCCCCGCCTCCGGTTATTACAACACCGGCCGGAGTTTGTGTGAGAAAACCGCTTTTTTTAAGTTCTATTAAAACCATTGTAAATATTTCGTTTAAGCGCGGTCTTATGATTCCTTCCACAAGCGTCTTTTTTGAAACTTTTCTAACCTCTTCTATAAGCCGCAGGCTTCCCAAATCCACATCATCGGATTCAATTTCTGAAGTGTCCTCATCTTTATCATACTTTGATTTTCTATTCTGCTTTTTTGATAGGAAAAGCTTTATTTTCTCAGCGCTTTCCAGGGAAACCCTTAACCCTATGGCAATATCGTTGGTTATGTGTTTTGCACCTATTGGTATCACTGAAGAATAAGAAAGCGCTCCTTCAACAAAAATAGCTATGTTGGTAACTCCCGCACCTATATCAACCAAAATAACACCCAATTCTTTTTCCGTATCTGTTAAAACAGCTTGGGATGAAGCGTAGCCTGAAAAAACCAGTGCTCTTAACTCCACACCTGCTTCTGCTTCCAGAACTTTTTGAATATTTTTAATAGTTGTAGAATTGGCGGTTATTATATGAGTATCAACTTCAAGCCTGACTCCATTCATCCCGACAGGATCCTTTATTCCCGGTTCGCCATCAACGGTAAAAGTCCTGGGAACTACATGAAGAATGCTCTTTGTTGACGGAAGAGAAATGGCTGAGGCTGCCTCCAAAACTCTATCTACATCCTGATATATGATCTCTCCTTCAGGCTGAGAAACAGCAACTACGCCTTTTGAATTCTGGCTTTCAATATTTAAACCACTGATAGAACAAAAAACTTTATCAATTGAATAGCCCGCCATTCGCTCAGCTGTATTAAGAGACGCGTTTAAAGCACTGGATGCTTCCTCAATGTCCACTATCTGACCTTTTCGTATGCCGCGCGAAGCAACTTCTGAAACTCCAAGAATATTTATTCCTTCTTCCTGAACTTGCGCAATAACAGTAGCAATTTTAGAGGTTCCAATATCAGCTCCCACAATAATGTTAGAATCTCTCATAAGATAATGTTAGTATATGTATCAAAAATTTACAATAGGCTTATCAAATCTAAAATCTATTTTTTTAGGTTTTTTATTATCTATTGTAAGTCTTGATAAAATTTCCCGCAAAGACATTACCTGCCAATTTACGTCTTTTTCTTTTGAAAATAATACAATCGGCCCGTCTTTCAATACAACTTCAAAAGAAGAACCTTGATCTTCTCTGCGGCTGCTAATCAAAATATTTGCTTCCTTAAGTTTTGTTTCGAAATATGATATATCGTTACTTTCGCTTTGCGGTTTTATTAAAGATTTATCTTTTGTAAGTCCAAGATAATTTTGAAGTTTGGAAAAGTTTCCCGTTAGTGCTTTTACAAACCAAACCAGACAAAACACAAAAAAAAGTATCAAAAAAAAATGGGTGATTAATTTAAATCTTCTGCGCAGCCTTCTTTTGTTCATAAACGGATTTTAATACATTTATTATTTTAGCATCTGAATCTTTAAAAACATATTTATCTGTATCTTTTTTACTTGTTTGGATATTTTTGGATATCATTTTATTAATTTGTTCAACCAGAAGCTTTGGTGTCACATCTTTTTGCTCCAAGTATTCACCTATACCAAGCTTTTCAACCAGTCTTGCGTTGTCCAGCTGCTCACCTAACTGAGCATGGGGAAGAGGAATCAGTAAACATTTTTTATGAAGTACGATTAATTCGCTGACCGTATTAATACCGGATCTACCAATTACTAAATCAGCGTTTTTGTAAACCCAACCAATCTGGTGGGGTAGTATAAAGTGTTTTAAAATAAGCCTTCCCTGCAAGTCCTTCTCCAGATTATTTTTAATTTTATTTAAAGTTTCAAAATCATCAAAGGCGGTGGAATTACCGGTTTGAAGTATTACTGCATATTTCTCAAGGATTTCCGGAATAATTTGGGCGATTTGACTATTTATAAAGTGTGATCCCCCGCTTCCCCCGGTAATATAAATTATTTTTAAGCCTGGAGGAACAGTCAAATTTTCCTTTACCTCAAATATTTCCTCCCTGACCGGATTTCCTGTCAAAACTGTCTTGTCTGCCGGAAAATATTTTCTGGAAGATTCAAACGATATGCATACCTTATCTGCAAAATAGGAAATTATTGTATTTGAAAGTCCTGCTTTTTGGGTCTGCTCGTGCAGCACAACAGGAATTTTTTGCAAATATGCGACAACACACACGGGAAGACCAATATATCCTCCGAAACAAAGGACAATATCGGGCATTAATTTTTTGAGAGAGACGGCTGATTTTATAAGACCTTTGGGAAATCTGAAGATTGAAGGAATAGTATATTTTGTAAATTTTCTCTGAAGCCTGCCTGTATCTATTTCAATAAACTTAATTCCAAAATCCTGGCAAATTTTATATTCAAATGACTCTACAGTATCACCTTCATAAGTAAACTTTCTCCCCATAAAATATATCTGTGATACTTTTCTTAATTTTTTAATCACTGATAAGGCTGGTGAAATATGTCCTCCGGTTATAACAACTTTCATTTAAGTTATCTTGTTTCCTATATTTAATAATATACCAATAGAGAAAAAATTTATAAGCATGGATGATCCTCCGTAAGAAATAAAGGGTAAAGGTACGCCGGTTAGCGGAACAAGAACTACCTGAGACGCAAGATTAAGCAAAGTCTGCGTTCCGATAAACGTAATTATTCCAGCAGCAAGAAGACTTCCAAATTTGTTGGTTGTATTAACGCTTATAAGAAACCCTAAAAATATTTGTGAAAAAAGCACAGCTATTAAAAATAAAGAGCCTATAAAGCCCATTTCTTCTGCGTATATCGCAAAAATTGAGTCCGTTGTATTTTCCGGAAGATATGCATATTTTTGTATTGATTTACCAATGCCAACTCCAGCAACGTTTCCCGAACCAAGCGCTATCAGAATTTGCTTCACGTGGTAGGATGTATTTGAGACAGAACCGGAATTAAAATCTTTAAATGATGCAAGCCTTGCAACTCTGTAAGGTTCAACTTTTATCAATATTAATGATGCAATTATCAGCGTAGCAAATATAAAAAACATTTCAGGAATCTTTGCTCCGGAAATAAAATATACAATTATTGATGTTGCTCCAACTATAAGCGCTGTTCCCAAATCCGGCTCTATGGCTACTAAAAATACACAGATAAACAACAGAATCAAAAAAGCAAAAAGTCTGTTTTTTTCTTTATTTGAAAGCCATGCGGCAAGATATAAAGTCAAGGAGATTTTTAAGAGTTCAGAAGGCTGGACTAAAAATACTCTCAGGTCTATCCATCTATGAGCGCCTTTTAACTTTATGCCAAGACCCGGAACAAATACAACCAAAAGAAGAAATATAGTAATTAGAAGAAGCGGCAGGGAAATATTGTAAAGCTTTTTGTAATTAAACCTTGAGACAATAAGTGACAAGAATATTCCGGCCACCACCCAAATAGCTTGGTATTTTATATAATGAAATTTATCTCCTATATAAAAAAGGGCCGTATAAGAAGAGCTCTCATATATCAGAAAAAGCCCAACTATTGAGAGAAAAACAGTGACTAAAAATAGAAGAAAAGAGACTTTTCTCATCCTGAAAAGGCTATAAACAACCCAAAAACAGCAAAAAGTAAACCCAGAATCCAAGCTCTCATAACAATTTTAGGTTCTTCCCATCCTATCTTTAAAAAGTATAAATGCAAAGGCGCTATGGGAAGTAATTTTCTGTGAAGAAATTTTTTCCCTAAAATTTGAATTAAGGAAGAGCCTATTTCTATAACAAACACGCCTCCTATGAATGCCAATGGCACTATTTTTCCGGTTAAAAGGCCTGTTACCGCCAGAACCGCCCCAAGTGAAAGCGACCCCACGTCACCAAGCCAGATTCTTGCTTTATAAATATTGAAATATAAAAATGCCACAACCGATCCTAAGAGAATCGCAATAAAAATCGCCAGAAAACTATTCAGCATATTTCTGGATATGGTTAAAAAGGCTATTAGACAAATCACGAGAAGTCCGGAAGAAAGTCCGTCTAATCCATCTGTGACATTGAAAGCGTTAACAAATGAAACTATTACAAAAGCGCAGAAAAGTATAAAAAACAATCCCAATGTTACTTCTCCAAACCATCTGATATAAAAAAAGGAGTACCCAAGCTCAAAATAAAAAACCGAGCCAATAATCAGAGCAAAAATCCACTGAATAACAAATTTATGAACAAACCTTAAACCAAAAAATTTACTCTCGCTAACACCAAATATTTTTTTTAAATCATCATAAAATCCAAGCAATCCGAAAGACATAAAAGAAAAAATCAAAACAAACAGTTCCCAAAATTTTACTTCAGGATTAAACAAACCAAAGGCCCAAAAAGTAAGGATAGTTACTACAAAAATAACAAGCAGACCTCCGCCAAAAGGAGTTCCAACTTTCCAATCATTAAATTTATCAAAAAAATGAGTCCTTTGATTAAAAACGTCTCTGGTAATTTGTTTTTTTCTTTGGAGCTTGAGTCTGTATAAAAAATCAATGAAAGGAACAAGCAAGGCTCCGGTTATAAAGAACGACAAAATAATAAGCCCGAATATCCTATCCATATTATATTAAGAATTTTTCTCTTTGTATGAAAACTGCAGCTTCTAAATTATAACACGCGGCTCTTTTCAAAACAAAGCGTATATATTGGCAATAATTAAATGTTATAACCTTTTTTTACTTTAGTAAAGTAGTCTATTAAAAACGAAATCCAGTAAGTAGGTTTTGTGGGTAAGTCCATTGAATGAACAAAGTCAATTTGGTAGCCTCCAAATCCCTTTTTAAAGCAGGATAAGCCGTACCAGGGATTTTTTGGGTTATCGTCTCTGGCAATACCCCAAAAATTGTATCTTATAATGCCCTTTTCCTTTGCGTCTTTTATAGCTTCCCATTGAAGCAGATATGATGCCGGGGTATTTCTTCCTTCAAAACTTGTCGCACCGTGCCTGTAAATCGCTTCTTTTCCGTAATAAATAATAAGCGTGCCGGCAAGAATATTTTTATCCAATTCCGCCAAGTATAAAATTGAGTCTCCTTCTTTTCCGAATTCCTCAAACTCTTCACTAATCAGGGAATGGGGTATAAACTTTTTATTTTTGGCGGTCTGATAGTAAATTTTTAAAAATAACTTTATATCCTTACTGTCTTTTGAACGAATGACATTTATTTTAATGTTTTCCCCTTTTTTTATCATATACCTTGTTGTTTTTCTCATCTGGGAAAGTAAAACTTTTTGATCTTTATTAATATCAAGAACCCATCTGTTTTCAGCATCAACGTTATGCACTGGAGACATTCTAAAACCTGCTGCTGTAAGATCCAAAAGCTCCTGATCTGAAACTCCCAAGAGAGGGCTTATTCTGATAAACGAGGCGCTTTTTTCCCGAGCCAATTTTTTGACAAAATTAATAATTTCCATAAATAACTCTTTTTTCCATTCCTTCAAAACTGGACCCTGCCTGATTTGCAAAAAATGTCCGCGCTTAGCTTTTATTTCAAAAATCTGAAATATCCCTTTAATTTTTTCCCGTTCAAAAATACCGAATCTGTAAACTCCGGTTCCTCTTTTCTTTTCAACTTCTCCCCAAGTCCATGATTGAAAGTAAGCCGGATTTGAACATCCTAAGTTAAAGTCTTCCCAGATTTTTTTGTCCTTAATTTCTAAGATTTTAAGACTATTGTTTTCCATAAAACAGTTTTATTGACAAACTTACTCTTTTTACATCCTCATCGGTCATTCTTGGGTAACAAGGCAGGTTAAGAATGTTTCTTGAAACATTTTCAGCCATTTTGCAACTTCCTTTATTATAAAAAATTCTTTCTAAATTAATATTCTTTGGATCTATTATGTGTGAGTACCAGTCTCCTAAATATATGGAATTTTCTTTGCAAAAAGCTCGCAATTTTTCTTTTTTGCTTACCATGATTGGAATCCTTAAGTAGTATGCACTTTTTTCCGGAAAATTTAGTCTGTTTTTTAATTTAGTAAGTTCATGTCTATATACCGTGAAGATGTGTTGCCTGTTTTTATTAAATCTGTTAAGCCTCATTAGCTGAGAGAAGCAAAGAACTGCAAGAGCGTTGGGAAACTTTCGGGTTCTATAATTTCCGATATGTGAAATTTTTTCTTCAGGGATTATAGGAAGGGATATGAGATGGATTTTTTTGAAAGCATAAAGGAAAATTTTGCCAAAAACAGGATGCGCGTTAAAACCATTAATAACAATAAATGTAACTATCGGATGCATAAGCTGCTGACAAATCCAAAAGTAAGAAGGATAAGCAGACACATCTTTTATCCTTTTTATTCTTTCGGCTACTTTTCTATTATTAGTTACTACTATACCGCCAAAAACCGAAGAAATTGCCTTGTCTCTTCCGAAGCTAAAAAACGCAGCGTCCCCCCACTCTCCAAGCTTCCTGCTTTTATACTTTCCCCCAATAACATGAGCACAATCTTCTAATAGAAATATTTTCTTCTCACGGCAAATCTTCTTGACTTCTTCCATATGTGCGGGGATTCCAAATGTATGCTGAAGTATTATAACTTTGGTTTTATCAGTTATTTTTTGTTTTAAATCTTCAATGTCCATAGATAAATTCTGTTTATCTATATCAACAAAAATCGGTTTTGCACCAAGCCAAAGGATTGGATTAACAACTGCTACACAGGTAAATGCCTGTACTAAAACTTCATCTTCCTTGCAGATTTTTAACGCTCTTAACAATGCATATTCTGCTTCTCTACCGCTTGAAAAAGAAAAGGCGAATTTTGATCTGAAATTATATTTAAACCACGACTCAACGGAATTAATATAGCTTCCATATTTTAAGCTCAAAGGAGAGAATAAAAGCCTTAAGGCAGTCAAAACGTCTTTTCCTTCCAGATTTGGAGATATAGACGCGTTAATTAACTTTTTCATATTCTAAAAATTTTAAAGGCAACCCTGCCTCCCTACCTTCAAATACTACAACATCGTTTTTAGCAAATGTTACACTGATAAAACTGGCAATATTCTTAGGGCTATCTACCATTATCACACATTCTCCTTGCGACTTGTCTATTCCTTTTTTGATTTCTTCTATAAAATCATTGTTTGTTAAAATCAGGTAGTCGCAGATCCCACCAATTTTTAATGCCAGACTGTAATGATCAAAAGATGCGTTCTTTCCCAACTCTATTAAAGGACTTAGAACCAGAGCTTTTTTACCCTTGTAAAGCTTCATGTATTCTACGGCTGAATCCACAGAGGCAAAGCCGGAATTATATGTGTCATCTATAAATACTGTTTTTTTCTGCGTTATAAAAGGCTCCATGGTTTTTTTTATAGGTAATATTTTTTTCAAAGATTCACGTATTTCACTTTTTGTCATACCAAGATAGTCTGCCAGATAGATTCCCGGAAGCAAATTTTCAACATTATACCCGCCCAGAAGTCTTACCTTAAGAGAAGATATCTTTTTATTTTTATTCTTAAGTTCAACATTAAAAGATATCTGAAATTTGTCTATTTTAATATTTGTAGCGACTATGTCATATTCCAAGTTTTTATTCTCACAAGCTTCATACGGTAACATATGGAGGGATTCTGTCTCCTGAGACAAAGAAGGGGCTTCTTTTAAAATTTGCGCTGTTTTGTCATTGTAATCAGCAAAGTAAATGATCTTTTTTCTTTTAGTTTTGCATGCAAGATTCAAAGAATTAGGATTACCGGCATTAAACATGGAGAAACCGTTGTTAGGCAAAGATTCTATTAATTCATATTTTGCCTTCATTGTGTTGTTTAAATTTCCAAAAAGAGCTATATGCTGGTCGTTAACTGCCGTAAGTATTCCAACTCTGGGCTTTGCTATTGAGCAAATTTCTTTTATTTCTCCAATCTTATAAGCTCCCATTTCCACCACAAAAATCTGTTTTCTTTCATTAAGAGAAGATAGAATTGTTTTTGCCACGCCTATAGAAGTATTATTATTGCTTGGAGTTTTTAGTATATTGAACTTCCCAGAAAGAATTGTTGCAAGATATTCTTTAGTTGATCCTTTCCCATAACTGCCGGTAACACCAATAACCAGGAGTTTTTTATATAAATTTCTTTTTTTAACGGCCCTGTAAATTATTAAGTCTTTATAAAAATCCGAAGGAATTGAAAACAAAGCAATCTCAAAAGCAATAATAAATGTAAGTATTTTATCAACAAAAACAAGCCAAAAGAACTTGTCAAGCAATGGTAAAAGATATAAAAGTAAACCAATCAGAAAAGTCAAAAAAAAGATTAAAATGGACTTTATTGTAATTTTAGGCAATTTAAATTTTTTATTAGTGAGTTCGTAAATTACTTTTATAAATGATATCAGGTAGATTACGGAAACAATGATTGAATAATAAAAAGTCAGTTTATCTACAAAGATGATTAAGAAAAATAGCAGCAATACGGTAATTTTTATAATATTTTCAAAACCGAAAATAAGACTTCTGCCCTGTCTTGTACTTAAAAGATGGGCTCTTAATCTATCAGACCTATATTCTTTTATTTGCCATAAAGAAACCCAGAAGAGAATATTTCTTAAAAGAAAGATAAAGAAAAAAAATGAAATTATTGAATAAAAACCATTTGTCATATTTTCTTACAACGAGTTTAGAAAGGAAATTACCTCGCTTGCAAAAATTTCAGGTTGCTCGTAGGGCAGTTTATGTGTGGCGTTTTTAACTCCGACTAATTTAGAACCAGTTACAAGTTTATTTAACTTCAACGCATCACTATAAGATACGATTCTATCATTTTCCCCCCAAATAATCAAAGTGGGGAGATTAATTTCACTTAGCTTATCTTCTAGATCATAGTTGATAATATTAACAAAAGTTTTTTTTAATTGTCCTGCTTTATAATAATCCCACTCTCCAATGATTTTATAGACTAATTTTCTAAAAAAATCATTGTTTGGATTAACAACCGGAATGCTTTCTACCAGCCCTTTTCCGGTTTTTGAGATAAAAATTCCAATTTTTTTTCTAAGAGACAGTTTGGATCTTGTCAAAGGACTTCCTGTTAAAACGATCGCTTTTATATTAGATTTTTTAATTAAATCTTTATATTTATCCAAAAAACAAATAATGACACGACCTCCGAAAGAGTGGCCAAGTAAAACTACACTGGTTATTTTGTTTTTTTCAATAAAATCTTTAAGATATGAAGCGTAATCGGGTAAAGTCAGATCGCCTTTTACACTCTTATTGTTCCCAAATCCTGGTAAATCAGGAGCATACACTTTGAATCCCGCAGAAGAAAGAATTTCAGCAAGACTTTTATATCTTGCGCCAAACAACCCCCATCCGTGAAGTACAATAATATTTTTAACTGTTGAACTCTTTTTGTTCATAAAGGCTACATTTCTATGAAGATGTTTAAAAGATTATAAACAGCTTCATAAGACCATTGTCACGAAAAGTTCTCTCAAAGATAATAGAAGAACTTTTCAAACAGGCTCTAAAGCATTTATCAATTTTTCATGTATCAGTCCGTTTGAAGCAATTAAACCTTTGTTCAAATCTCTTTCAGGCTTCCAAATACTTCCCTGCAAGTTGGATATTGTCCCTCCTGCCTCCTTGAGAATTATGATACTTGGGCCTACGTCCCATAAACCTTTAATCAAGCCTATCGTATTAACGTATCCTTCAAAACTGCCTTTTGCGATTAAACAAAAAGCGCTGCTTGTATTTCCCATACCCCTCATCCTGTATACTTTTCTATTCAACTCTGACAATTTTTTCCAGCTCAAATCAGAAATATTTTTTTTAGTAGACAATAATGGAATTATTGTATAGATATAAGATTTATTTAGATCCGATATTTTTGAAACGTGAATTTTGCGCTTACCAAGATAAGCACCACTGTTAATTCTTGACCAGAAAAATTCCTCAGTCATAGGTTTATACACAATTCCTAAAACCATTTCTCCGTTATACTGTACTCCTCCAATAACATTAAAATCCGGAATATTTCTGATAAATTCCTTTGTACCATCAAGAGGATCCAGAACAAAAGTAAATTCCGAATTATTGTCTATGAATCCTTTTTCTTCCGACAAAATGTTGTATTTGGGAAACTTTTTTATGATTTTGTTTATTATAAAATCTTCAGAAACTATGTCGGAGGTTGTAAGGGCATCATTAACATCTGCTTTAGGAAGTATTTTATAATTTTTTTTAATATAAAATTCTCTGATTTTTGATCCGGCTGTTAAAATAATTTCCTTAAAAAATCCTTCTATTTTTGTCAGTTCTCCATCCATAATTTATTTAATTATTGAATAAGCCGCGTAAAATCCTGAAACTGAGGTAAGCGGATATACCAAAGAATTTTTGCCAATAAGCGTGCCCGGATTCAAAACTGAGTTAACGCCAATAATCACATCATCGCCAACTATGGAACTGAATTTATCAAGACAAGTTTCAATTTTTTTACCCCCCTTTTTTATAGATACACTTTTTTTGTCCAGTCTGAAGTTTGCAAGAATTGCGCCTCCTGAAATATTTACATTATTTCCTATAATACTGTCTCCAATATAGTTAAGATGAGCTGCAACTGCTTTATTCAGAAATATTGAATTTTTAATTTCTACAGCGTGTCCAATATGAACTCCTTCACCCAAGATGCAATTTTCTCTGATAAAACTGCTGTGACCCAAAAAACAGTTTTTGCCTATAACTGCAGGACCCTGTATTTGAACTCCTTCTTGTATAATTGTTCCCTTTCCTATGAACACAAAGTTATTTTTGTAGTCAGGTTTTATAATTCCTTCGTGAAAGACATTTGTTATATAATCTTTTGTTTTCGATAGCGCTTCCCAGACAAAATTAATATCTTTAAATATATCGGAAAAATAACAATCATTCAGGTTGAAATATGCTTCCGGTTGAAGGTCTTTCACGTCTCCGCTTGTCATAGAAGTTTATTCGACTATAATCCTTTCAGCCTCAAAAAGCTCTTCCGGAGTATTTACCCCTCTCCAACTCAAATTGTTTATAGTAAAAGCGCTTACCGGCTGTTTATTTTTTACTGCCATTTCAACCAGACTTACCAAATAATATTCTCCCGAAATATTGCTTTTTGGTATCTTATTAATATATTTTCTCAAAAAATCTGAAGAAAACAAGTAACAAGCCGGGTTAACTTCTTTTATTTTACGCTGGGACTCTGTTGCGTCTTTCTCCTCAACTATCCCAATTATTTTCCTATTTTCGTCTCTAAGTATTCTTCCTAAACCATATTGATTCTCAACTTCTATTGTTATCAAGGAAAATTTTGATTCGTTTCTAATGTGTGTCCTGATAAGTTTATTAATAATATCTCCCGAATATAAAAAGGAGTCGTCTCCGTTGAGAACAAGTATATATTTAGCAGAAATTGGAATCGTATTTAAAGCAACCTTTAACGCGTGTCCTGTACCTAACCTTTTTTTCTGTTCAATTGTTTTAATTTTTTCATCCAGTAAACTCAAGACTGATTTTTTCGCAAAACCCACTACTACCACAATATTATTAATTCCTGCACTCTTAATTATATTAAGAGTTCTTGTTATCATAGGTACCCCTTTTATTGTGTAAGTTACTTTATTTTTTTCTCTTGCTTTCATTCTTTTGCCTTTTCCTGCAGCAAGAACTACAGCCCAAATTTCATTGAAATCCGGAAGATGTCCGTTCTTCATGCCTGTTCCTCCACTAATTTTATATTAGCTCCTATTTTTTTTAATCTTTCATCAAAGTTTTCATACCCCCGCTCAAGGTGTTCAATTCCAAAAACTACACTTTCCCCTTTTGCGATTAGTGCTGCTATAACTAAAGTGGCACCAGCTCTTAAATCCGAAATATTAAGTACAGCGTTATGCAAAGGCGTTTTTCCGTAAATTTTTGCGGCATGTTTGCATTTTCCGTTAATCTGCTCATAATTAAAATTGTAAAAATCCGTGGGGTTTTTTACTTCAGGATTAAATAATTCTATTTTTGCACCCATTTTTTTAAGCTCATCCACGTAACCAAATCTGCTTTCATATACGGTTTCATGAATAACGGATGAGCCACCTTCGGCCTGCGTCATCAGAACTGCCCATGGCCCCTGCCAATCAGTCATAAATCCTGGATAAGAAGACGTTTTAACGTCAACAGATATAACTTTACGGTCCAAATAGAACCGGACTTTTGAATCTTTTTCTTCCCATTTTCCGCCGGCTGTTTTAAATTTATCCAAAAAAACAGAAATTTCATCCAGATCACCGTTTTTAATCCAAATTTTACCGCCGCTAAGCGCAGAAGCAATTGCAAAGGTAATAAATTCGTTCCTGTCAGGCATAACCTCAAGAGAAGCTCCGTGCAAATTCTTTACTCCTTCTATTATTATTTTTCTTTTTCCTGAACGCTTAATTTTTGCTCCCATTCGGTTAAGCAAATCTATCAAATCATCAATTTCAGGTTCTTGCGCAGCATTCTCAAGAATAGTTTGTCCATGTGCTAAACTTCCCGCAAGAATAAGAGTTTCAGTACCGGTATGAGTGTTTTTTTTAAATTTATAGGTTGCGCCGTGAAGCCCGTCAGTTTGGGCATGAAAATAACCGTCTTCATGTACATAACTTATTTTTGCTCCCATTTTCTCAAGGCCTTCTATGTGTCTGTCTATGGGTCTTGCACCAATTCTGCAACCTCCGGGATTTGGAATAACCGCCTTTTTGCTTCTTAAAAGAAGAGGTGCTAAAAACATTGAAGAAGTTCTTATTTTTGCTCCCATCTCAAGAGGAATTTTAGAGCTTTTAATATCTTTTAATCTCAGAGTTACTTTATGGCCAGAAATACCTACCTTACCGCCAATTTCCTTAAAAATATCAAGCATGGTATAAAAATCGCTGATCAGAGGAACATTAGATATTTTTATTTCTTCCTTTGTCAGGCAAGCAGCTACTATTGCCTTCAAAACCACATTTTTTGATCCGGAGATATTAACCTCACCTTGAAGTTTGATTCCCCCATTAATTACATATTTTTTCATAATAACTTTCAACTTTTTACTTTTAACTCTTGACTTATTTTATACACATCTCCTGCGCCCATTGTAACAATTATGCAGTCTCCGCTTTTAAAATTTTGACTAATGTATTCTAACACAATTTTTTTTTCATTCAAAAGAAGAACGTCGCGCCTTATTTTCCTAAACCCGTCAAGCAGGTCTTTTGAAGAAAAATTAACGTCTTTTTTCTCCCGAAGCGAAGCATATATGGGAAGCAGAATCAAAAAATCCGCATCAAAGAAGGAAGCTACAAAATCAAACAACAACGCTTTTGTTCTTGAATAAGTATGGGGCTGGAATATGCAAATTACTTTTTTTCCAGGATATGCTTTTTTTATGGCAGAAAGAGTTGCCTTAATCTCGTTTGGGTGATGAGCATAATCGTCAATAATAATATTGCCGTTTATCTTACCAATTGTTTCAAGCCTTCTTTTTGTCCCTAAAAATTTAAGAAGAGCCTGCTTAATTTTAGAAACCGATACACCAAACTCTAAAAGCAATGCTATGACTGGTAGACTGTTTTTGGCGTTATGAAACCCTGGTATAGACAAATCAAATTCTCCGAGAGTTATACCTTTGGTTTCAACTGAAAACCGGCTGCCTGTTCCTGCCTCTTTAAAATTTGTTATTGAAAAATCATTTTTTTCAGAAACGCCGTAAGTTACGACTTTTATACCACTATTCATGCGTTCCCTAACACTATTTATACGTTGACTGTCTCCGTTTATAAATAAAATTCCGCTTTTTTTTATTTTCCCGGAAAATTCAATAAAAGCATTTTCAACCGCTTCCAGATTTTTGTAATAATCAGGGTGATCAAAGTCAATATTATTAAAAACCGCAAATTTGGGCATTTGGTACAGGAATTTTGGAACCGGATCAAAATTAGGCTCTGAAACGTATTCATCTGCTTCTGCAACAAAAACAGAACCTTTACCATAATGGCCCGGTGCACCCAACGGGAATATTTCTCCCGTACCAACAACATAAGACGGATTAAACTCCAGTATAGAAAGCGTAGTTGCAAAAAGAGCTGATATAGTAGTTTTTCCGTGAGTTCCGGCAATAGATATACCTTCAAGGTCATGTCTGTCTAAAATTTCCCCGGACATAAAACTTCCCACAGCCTGGCCCTGAGTTAAAACTTTAAATTTATTTTCCCGGGCAAATTTAGTTTCTATGTTATTAAAACCATTATGAGCAGAAGTTGATATAACAAGAATCTCATCTTTAAAGCTCTTTGCTATGAAGTTTTCAATATTTTTCTCACTAAATCCCCTTAGAGGAAAAATATTTTCTCTGCTTAAATATTCATCTGTTATAAAAGCTTCATTTATATCGCTGCCGGCAACCACAAATCCCGCCTGCTTTGCCAAAATGGCAAGAGGAGACATTCCAACACCTTTTATTCCTACAAAATATATTTTTTTTATATTCATTTTACTGCAATAAAAGTAACAAATTCACCAAAAGTCTGCTTATTGTCTGCCCTGTACGAATAAAAATTTGAAACATTACATCTTGTGCAAAACGGTAAAACTTCAATATTTTTCTTTTTAACTCCGTTTTCCAGTAATATGGATAAACCAATCTTTTTTAAGTCAAGAAAATATTTACCGCCTTTATCTTGATAAATATTCGGATAACTGTACTTTCCAGTAAAAGCATTTACTCTTTCTTTTGGAACATCATAGCAGCAATCCCCAATGCAGGGACCAATGCCTACACAAATATCTTCCGCTTCTATATGATGACTTTTAAATTTTAACAGCATTTCCTGTATTATTCCTTCTAAAAGTCCTTTATATCCCGCGTGCACAACTCCTGTTATTTTTTTGGTCGGGGAATAAAAAATTAAGGGCATGCAGTCCGCGGTAACAACACAAAGTATGAGATTTTTTTTGTTCGTAAAAATTCCGTCGGTTTTTAAGACAATTTTTTTATTGTTTGATACGTAAACGACCTTTTTGCCGTGAACCTGATTCATGAAAACTGCTTTTACCGGATCTAAACTATAAGTTTTTAGGAATCTGTTTAGATTAGACTGCAGAATCTCTCCTTTTGATTTGATGCTGCCGAATTTTCTGGTTGAAACTCCTGTCAAGCAGCCCATTCTATTAATTTTTTTAAATGTGACAATATCTGATTTTGCCTGCATGTTATTGTAGTTTGGACTCCAGCTTAACTTAAGCTGGCCTTTGATTTTATAGCTTGTCTTGATACACCGAATTCATCCCAAGATTCTTCCCCTTTACCATAATTCATCGATTTCTCATGACTTTTTCCCGTACAGATTACCAGATCTCCTTTTTGAGCAATTGAAATCGCAAATTCTATTGCTTTTTTCCTGTCGGGGATTTTAAATACGTACTTTTTATTTTTTTGAATTTTTAAATTTGGATTTGAAAATTCATTAGAAATTAGAAATTTCGAATTAGAAATTCCTTCCAATATTTGTTTGTTAATATCCTCAACTGATTCCGTCCTCGGATCCTCCGCAGTCAGCACAATGATGTCCGAATATTCAGCCGATGCTTTACCCATAAGCGGCCTTTTTGTAGCATCGCGAAGGCCCGCAGAACCAAAAACATGAATTAATCTTTTTTTTGCGATTTTGCGCGCTTCAGGCAATATTTCTTCAAAAGCATTTGGGGTATGAGCAAAGTCTATCATAACTATATAATCTTTATTATAAATAATTTCCTGCCTCCCGATAGGCGCTTTGAAACTTAAAATCGCCTTCCGAATTGAATCATCGTTAATGCCTAATTCCCTACAAACAGCAATCGCAGCCAGACAGTTATATTTATTAAACTTCCCAATCAAATTAGTTTTAAAAGGAAAATTATCCGGATTAATATCTGCATTCTCTTTCATGCCATAAGTAACCCATTTTTGATTTTTGAGTTGTAATTTTGCATTTTGAATTTTGAATTTTGAATCAAAATGCTGGTATGATTCATCATCTCTGTTCACAATAGCAATCTTTGCTGATTCTAATAATTTAGATTTTGTCTTAACGTAATTTTCATAAGTTTTGTGATAGTCAAGATGTTCGTGGGTTATATTGGTCAAAACAGCCATTGAAAATTTAATTCCAAAAATCCTGTACTGATCTATTGCATGTGAAGTTGTTTCCAAAACCAGGTATTTATTTCCTAAATCCATTGCTTGTTTAATATATTTTTGCAATCCAAAAGAAGAAGGAGTGGTCACGTGAAATCCAACGTCGTAGGTTTTGTTGCCAATGGCTGCTCCAACTGTTGAAATCATGGCTACTTTTTTTCCGCTTTCTTTTAAAATATGATAAATAATGCTGGTTGTAGTTGTTTTTCCATCTGTTCCCGTTACGCCAATAATAAATATATTTCTTGACGGAAAACCATAGATTATATTTGCAGCTATTGCTTCAAGTAAATGGTAAAAGTTCTTAAGCTTTCTACTCATAAATGCTAATTTAGATTATAAATCAAAGCTAGCTCTAATTCAAAGATAAAAAATCATCTCCAACTTGAAACTATAGGCTTAATTTGATATAATTCTGAGCTATTGTGAAAGAATTCGACCCAAGGCTAGCAGGCTCGGTTTTCATGCTACCATCAAAGGACTCTGGAGACACGCCAAATCTTGCTTCTGAAGCCGAAAAATCACCAGATATTCCAATTGTGCTTAAGGATAAGAGGGGAAGAGTAATGTGGAAACTTCCTGGAAATACTCCAGAACAAAATGAACAGATTGGAATAAAAAATGTCCAGGCACTTTTTTTAGAGAAATTTCCGGAATTCAATGATTTTCCAAGAGATGAAGATGGGAAAATAATAAAAGATAAAAGAAGAGATGCTCAAAATTTTATTATTGAGAAACTAGGTAGTAGTAGAAAATTCCAAAAAAATATTGGTAACTTTCCTTTGGTAAAGCGCTACGTACCGTACTTTGAAGGTAGATATATTACTGTAATAAAAAAAACATTTGAGCTATATGGGATTGATTTTGGTTTTGATATGGAAGGATTTGAACAATTTCCATCTAGCAATATTAGATTAGGAAAAGCTGTATCAGAGGAAGCTCTGACAAGGGTTCCAAGAGACCAACATTCTAATAATATTCCTACAGGTTGGTTTACAAGATATGCTATAGCGAAAAAAGTGCACAGCAAATTAAATCATGTAGGAAAAATTGCTGAGCAGGCCAGAAGAGAACATCCTGAATGGTTTAGAAAATATGTTAATTTAGGTCGCCACTGGGAATATTGCTCTCCTGAGTTAGTTGTTTATATAGTGGAGGAATTACAAAAAGCTAAACTAAAAAGAATAGATCTACCAGAAGATACAGGAACGCCAGTTAATTGGGAAACTAACAAGGCATTAGCAAGAATGTTAAATGTGAATCCTGAACGTCTACATGCGGCAGCTTTAGAGTATAAAAGAGAACACCCAGATTGGTTTAGGAAATATTACTCTCGGGGAAACTCACAACTTCGTGAACATTATTCCCCAGAATTGATAGATAAGTTAAAAGATGAGATCAGAGCTGGTTTTTTGCCTGTTTATCAGCAAGCTCCTGAAAATTGGTTAAATGGTCAACGTTTGGGCGGAGAACTTAAAGTAGCTCCGAAAACTGTAAAGCGAATAGCTGATAGTTATAAAAAGATACATCCTCAATACTTTCAAGAGTGTTTAACCGCTGGTACAGGAAAACCTAGTATATATTACCATCCAGCCTTATGTGACATTATAAGAACAAGTATTAATGAAAGAAATAGTAATCAGCAAAGTATACCTGAAGGATGGTTGTCTAGCGAGTCTGTAGCTAAACTTTTAGTGAGAGATGTGGGTAGGGTTTTGCATGTTACAGTTCAGAAAACTGCTGATAGGTATCGTATCGCGCACCCAGAATGGTTTAGAAGGTGTGATACAAGATTTGGGCATACAGGAGAGTATTATTCACCACAGCTATGTTTAGCTATCCAACAAGAAATAAGTAATCCTGTGAGTGGTTATCACAAAGTTCCTGATGGATGGAGAAACGCAAAGAGCTTGGTTGATGAATACAATAGGGCATATAAAACAATCTATGGTATTGTGGAACAATTCAGACAGCATAATCCTGAATGGTTTGCATATTTTTTACCCTTAAGAACGACTAAATCTACAGAATATTATGCTCCAGAATTAGTTAAAGAGATAAAAAGAATAATTGATGAAAGAGATACTATTGAAAAACATGAAAATCCCATTTCTCCCCAGGAAGCAAAAGAGGAATTTGATAAGTTATTTGAAAATCCTTAAATTATGAAAGAATTTGATCCAAGCCTTAAAGATTCAGTTTTTATGCTCCCGGAAAAGGATTCTGGTAGTATTGTTAGTTCTAATCCTGATACGAAAAAACAAGAGGGTATTCCAACTGTAGTTCGGGATAAACGAGGAAGAGCAACGTGGAAACATTCAGAAAATTCTCCAGAACAAAACGAAGAGCTTGGAATTAGAAATATTCAAGCACTTTTTCTTGAGAAATTTCCTATATTTTACGAGATGTTTGAAGAAGGAAAAGTAGGAACAATTAAAAAAGGAAAGGAAGAAGATGCAAGACGATTTATCTTGGAACATCTTAGAAGTAAGAACAAATTTGGAACTGTTTTCGGTAATCTTGCATATTCAAGAGATTGGACGCCATATTTTGAAGGATCCTTTAATACAGCATTAAAAAAATCTTTTGAGCCTTGGGGTATTAAATTCAAGATTAGAGATTTCAATAAAGTACGAGATCTTTGGAAAAATAAAACTAAAGAGGAAATTTTAGAAATTGTTAGAAAAATTTTTGTCGAAGAATACCCAGAATTTTGCGAACTATATCTAATAGAAGATACAAGTAAAGCCGACCCTGAAAAAGTTAAGGAAGCAAAAAGATTTGTCTTAGAGAAGTTGTCCTTTTCAGGAAATTTTAGAAAATTATTTGGGGCGGTTACTCGGTACAATTTATCTTTTAATAATTCACATTTTAACGTTATACATGATGCATTTGTACCATGGGGAATTAGGTTTGAGATCAGAGAAATTAAGCAATTCAATTTAAAAGTGTTTAATTTAAGAACAGCAGTACCAGAAGGCTGGATGGCGTATACTAAGTTAGCTCAAAATTTGGAAGTTTCCCCTCAGTCGACAAAAAATACAGCAGAAAAATACAGAATTAATCATCCTGAATGGTTTCATGAATTTGTTTCTGCTCGTGGTACACATGAATACTACTCTCCTGAATTAGCTGAAGCAGTTGCCCGGGATCTCTTGCCACAAAAAGTAGTTTTTGGTTGGCGTACAACTGGTGGACTAGCAAAAGAATTAGGTAAAGCAATTAAAACTATTAGGAAAATAGCGTTAAAATACAGCAAAGCACATCCGGAATGGTTACGTTCTTTTCTAACTGCGGGTAGAGGCAAGCATGAATACTACTCTCCTGAATTAGTGGATATCATTAAACAGGAAGTTTTACTGTCTGAAACATCACCTCAGGGTTGGAGAACAATAAGATCATTAGCTTTAGACTTAGGGATAGGAGAATATGTACTACGTAATATAAGCAATAAATTACGGTTATCTAATCCAGAATTATTTCGTTGGTATTTAATTAACGGTCGATTGTTTGAACATCTATCCCCCAAGCTTATAGAAGAAATAGAAAGAGTAATTGGGAGGAACCGAAATCATAGAGAGGAATTCCGAAGTGAACCCATTTCTCCCCAGGAAGCAAAAGAGGAATTTGATAAGTTGTTTGAGGAATAAGTATGAAAGAATTTGATCTAAGACTAAGAGGTTCGGTTTTTGAATCAGCCCCAAAAGATATGGGTGGTAACAGTCCTGTTGAAACAACAGGTGAGGCAAATCCTAAACCTCCAATAATTGAAACCGGAATAAAAGTAAGGCCTGAAATGATTGAAAAGATTGTAACTCTAGATCCTTCCCAACCGGAGTATCCGCTAAAGAGAAAATTTGAAGATTATTATACAGAATTATCATCCGGTAAAGACTGTGATTATGACACTTTTGCCAAAAAATATGTTTTAGCAATCGCATTAATACAGGATGGAAGATATCAAAATCTCAGGTTTTTAGCAAGAGATTTTTTCCATGGCAGGACAGATCAAAAAGAATTAGACCCCAGGATTATTGAATTAAGGGATAATCTTAAATTACATGTTCAGGACGCGCTTGATAGAAAAGACGTGAATAAACAAAAAAAGAAAGCAGAAGATAAATTAAGGAATTTTGCAGAAAGCGTTGCGCAAAATAAAACTCTTGATGCTCAAGCATTCAGGAAACTTGTTGGTCTTTTTGGTTCATCAAACATTGTTGATATTTTATACAGAAGCAGGCCGGAATTCAAAGGTATACCAGTTGAGCAAGTCAGCAGTATTCTGGCAGATTATTTGGGTGACTATTTAATAACCAGAGGTGAATTTAAACCTGATGATATAGAGGGAGGGATTGAGTATTTATCAGAGCCAACCCTTAAAGACGGTCTTATGGAAGTTATAAAGGAAGGTGCCCTGGCATTTTATAAACTAAAGAAAAAATCCGGAGATGTTAGCAACAATCACCAAATTTTTGATGAATATACTGATTGGATTAGGCGTGAGTTTAACAGATTTGATAATAAAGAACTCAATAATATTGTTACGGAAATAGAAAAATATTACGATTCACTATTAAGTTTTACAAAACCTGTTCAAATAGTTGGTTTTCTCAAAGAAGGAAGAGATTTTCCAGACGTAAATCAGTTAATTAATATTAAAGAAATTGCTGATAAAAAAAGAATGTTAATAGGTGATGGTATGGGACTTGGGAAAAGCGCGTCGGCAATTCTTGCAAAAGAATCTTTAGGCGTAAAACAAGCTTTGATTGTCACACCAAGTAATGTTATTTCAACCTGGCTTGAATATCTATCGGATAAAGTTGAAAATGATAAACAAATTGGATATTTCAAAAAAGGTGTTGCTCCAAAAGTTCTGGTGGTTGAAGATCCCCGATCTTTAAAAGATAATGATACTTCTTCTTATGATTATGTTATAGTCTCACAGGAAAAAATGAATGATAATTATACTTCTGAACTTGAGAATTTAGGTTTTGGAATGCTTATAGTTGATGAAGCACATAAGCTTAAAAACTTAAGAGAAGGTGTAAGGGCGTCAAACCTTTTAAGGCTTACTTCAAAAATTGAAAAAGAGGATTCATATCTTGCATTGCTGTCCGGAACACCCGTGCCAAATAAAGTTTCGGATGTGGCTATGATATTAAAATTGCTTTATCCGGAGAGATTTAAGAATATGGACAATAAAGATCTTGTTAGAAATATTATAAAAGGCGATTTAGTTGACATAAGAAAATTACTTATCCCCCGCATGCAAATGAAAGACCTTGCGGAAAGCATTGATATTCCCAAACTTTCAGAAAATATCCAGTATGTAGACCTATCCGCAAAGGAAAAAGAAGTGTATGAAATTTTAATGGAGGAAGATGAAATTGAAGCAAAAGATAAAATAAGGATATTAAGACAATTTTTGCTAAATCCGGAACTTCTTGATGTGACTCCCAGTATAGAAAGTTCCAAGATTAATGCAGTAAGGACACATTTACAGGTAACATTCCAAACAAAAGATAAGGTGGTAATGTTTGTTAACGGATATATTGAAAATGTGATCAGAGGAGACAAATCCATACTGCCTAAATTAAAATTGCCGGATGATGTGCAAGTTTATGTCATTGAGGGTGATGTAGAAGATGAAGAAAGAGAAAGAATTCAAAAATTACTTAACAAAACTTCCAACGGGAAAATGCTTGTTTTGATAAGCGGTCAGACGGCAGACGTTGGCGTGAATTTTTCCGGCGCGGATGCTTTAGATTTTTACAATGAACCATGGACAAAATATAATAAAAAACAACAGCTTGGAAGAGGACACAGAGAAGGGCTTGCGCATCCACTAACAAGCACAACATTTATAACTCGTGGCACAATAGAGGAAGGAATCCATGAATATATAGAAATAAAGTATAAAGCTATAGAAAAACTGCTTCGTGGTATACCCATATCCCAAATTGAACAGGAACTGCTTGAAAGAAATGAGCAGCAGGAGGATCCAAATCTGGAGGTTAATCCTGAACTTGCTCAGTATTACTTTTCTTCGTGGGATAGAATGATGAAAATCTTCTCGTACGTAAAAGAAATAGGCGAGGAAGATTTCTTAAAATTCCTTAATCAATACGGCAAGGATTACGCGGATTGTTACACGGAATTAAGTAGCAGAAGCTATCAAGCAAACGTATGCAGAATTTCCGGAACTGTAATTGACAGATTAGTAAAAGAACACGGACAGAATCTTCAAGATATTAGAATATTGGATATTGCATCCGGACCTGAAATGTTAAAAAGACATATTGCAGATGAATATCAAGAACAAATTGTAAGCCTCGATATAAATTCTCATCATTTCCAAGGAGAAGGCGGCAAGCGGATAGTAGGAAGTTTTAATGCTTTACCTGTTCAGGATAAATCATTTGATTACGCAAATCTTTCTCTTGCTTTACATTATACGAAATTTATTCCAAGTAAAGGAGAATACGAAAGAGTTAAAGTTTTAACAGAAATGAACAGGGTTTTAAAAACCGGAGGAAAAACAGTAATAAATCTTATGTATAGTCTTGATTTGAGAGACGTTGAGAAATTTAAAGAGGTTGCAAGAGTGCTTGGATTTGAAGTATTGGATGAATACAGCGGAGAAGTTGAAGTGGGTAACCAATATAAATCGCGAATTATTACTCTTCAAAAACAAAGAGACATTGAAGAAGGTTTTGAAACTCTTGCTGAGAATATGAGTAAAGATAACATCGATGGTCTTAAATGGAAAAAAACAAGTAAAGCACTAAAAAACTCCAGAAAAATCGTAAAAGAGTTTGAGATGAACGGTCAGAAATATCAAATCAATTTTAACGAGGATGATTACTCCCTGATGCTTGAAGAAGAAAAAGTTACGGCAGGTGGGGAACGTTTAAAGAGCATCTATGGTAAAATTAAGAACATTCCAAAAGAAGATATTGTTCATAGCGGGTATGTTCGAATATTGCTGGGGAAAAATTATGTTTTATTTAAGAGCCTTGGAAAAGGAAAAGGAGTAGTAATAATTAAATGAAAGGAGGTGATAATTT